>NZ_FMXB01000015.1:13949-69201 GCF_900103415.1 Methanobrevibacter millerae | reverse complement strand
GCAGATACAATATACTTAAACCAAATAAGTTTATCTTATTTGGCAGATAAAAAAATTGACGGATTAATACCAACTAGAAAACAAACAAAAGAAAAAATAGGAAAATTAAATCCAAATAAATACCACAAGGACAATTTCGATTATGATTACGAGTTAGATGCATTTAAATGCCCAGAAGGACAATATTTACACTTTTTCGGACAATACAATGAACCACACAAAGATCCTGAAAAACCCGACAAAATAAAAAGACTTTACAATAACTACGAAGCTTGTAAAAACTGCAAATCACGAAACAAATGCTGTTCACCCTCATAAACACACAGAACCATCACAGAATACGGTTCAGAAATGCAAAAAGCAGTGAACCGTAAAATGGAAAAACAAGAATATAAAGACGAATACGCAAAAAGATCAAGTGTTGAAGGACCATTTGGAATATTAAAAGAACAATTCCAAATAGAAAAAGAAGTAGTCATCGGAATGATACGAACAGAAGAAAGACTATATTTAGACGCATTAGCATATAATCTAATCAGATTATACAACATAACTCAAGAAATAGAAAATTCAACAGAAGATTTAGAAGATTTCTGCGAAAGAGAATCAGTAATACACCAATTAAAACTCGATGTGACAATATTTTAAAAAAAATCAATAAGTCTACCAAAAACTAATTTTGGCGGACACCCTCAACAGGCCTTGTGTTAAATTACTGCTTTTTCCATAACATTGCTGTTATCTTATAGTTATATTCATTATTTTTATGTATCTGTCCGCAGATTAATTAATATATGTGGCAACAATGCCAAAGTCCAATTTTTTTAAATACTACTTTCAACATATTATTTCATAATGATTGAATGTAGAAATATTGCTAAAGGTAAAGGAAAAGGAGAATTAATAGTCAGCTCTGAACCAATCAGTTTTCTTGGCGGAGTTAATCCCGAAACCGGCGAAATAATAGATCCGAATCATGAGCTTAAAGGCCAAATCATTAAGGATAAGGTTCTATTCATTCCCGGCGGAAAGGGCTCCACTGTAGGTTCTTACGTAATTTTCCAGATGATGAAGAACAATACGGCTCCAAAGGCAATAATATGTCTTAATGCAGAGCCTATAATAGCTACTGGAGCTATAATGTCAGATATTCCAATGGTCGATTCACCATCAGAAACCAAGGACCTGGTTAATGGCGCTTTGGTTGAAGTTGACGGCGATGAAGGAATTATTACGATTTTGTAAGTGATTTTTATGCAGACCCTGATTGAAAACGTAAATATCATAAATCCTGATGACGAGTTTAAGGACTCTCAAAACATTTTGATTGAAGATAAAATAATTAAGGAGATTTCCTCCGGCAAGATTCACGCGAAAGAAAACGTTAATGTCATAGACGGCGAAAACAATTACGTTCTGCCGGGGTTCATTGATTGCCACACCCATATTCTGGCAAAGGGCTTTCACAAGGAGGAAAACATGGCCAATCCATTGGCAATTCATTTTTATAATGCGGTTCTTCATGCCAAACAAACGATTAATGCGGGACTTACTACAATCAGGGATTGCGGATCCGCCGATTATGGAGTGAAGCTTGCACAGCAAAGGGGACTCTTTACGGCTCCGAAACTGGAAATATGCATCACGCCTCTGGTAATGACTGGTGGCCATTTTGATTTGATGCTTCCCTCAGGCTTTGACATGGAAATAATGTATCCGGGATTTCCTAAAGGCAGATGCGACGGGGAATTTGAGGTTTTGAAGAAAACCCGTGAAGTAAAAAGGGCAGGCGCAGATTTCATTAAGGTAATGTGCAGCGGCGGCGTTTTGACCACTAACACGTCTCCAGAATTTTCCCAGTTCAGCTTAAATGAACTTAAAGTAATTGTAAATGAGGCAAATGTTACAAATTCAAAGGTTTCAGCCCATTGCCACAGTCTTGAAGGCATTAACAAATGCATTGATGCAGGTTTTTCATCCATTGAGCATGGAACGTTCATCGATAAGAAAGCCTCTAAAAGAATGGTTGAAAACGGCGGCACACTGGTTCCGACGCTTTTGGTTCATCAATATTTATATGAAAACGGCTTTCCTCTATGGGACAATTATGCCGATGAAAAGATGGCCAAATTAAAGGAAATAATTAAAGTTCACAAAGAGAATGTTCAAATAGCATATGATGAAGGCGTCAATATCGTAATGGGGACTGACAGCGGCGTTATTCCTCACGGCCATAACCTTAAGGAACTGATTAATCTGGTCGATTTGGGAATGACTCCAAAGCAGGCCATTGCCGCAGCCACCACAAAAGCGGCCGAATTCATGGGAAGAAGCGATATAGGCTCTATTGAAGCCGGCAAATGCGCAGACATGATATTTTTGGAAAAGAATCCTTTAGTTAATATAGAACTATTAACCGATCCGGACAATATTTTAAGGGTTATTCAGGATGGAGAGGAAGTTAAGAATAAATGCGGAGTTATGTAGTGCCTGCAAATCATGCATGGCAGTATGCATCCGTGACAACATTGAAATAGATGAAACAGCTTATGAAACGGGAAACGACTGCTTTGAATGCGGTCACTGTATGGCAATCTGTCCTGAAGGCGCCATCAGCCTTATCAGATATGAAAATCAAACTGACAGGATTGAGGAATACGATTCAAGACAAATCCCTATTGATTATGATGATTTTCTCCAATTTTTAAAGCAAAGGCGATCCATTAGGTGGTTTAAAAAGAAAAAGATTGATGAGGACACTTTTGATAAGCTTTTTGAAGGGGCTTACTATTCACCGTCCGCCCAGAACAGCCAGGATGTCGAATTCGTTGTTCTTGATGAAAGGCTGGACGAATTCATGGACATTGTTTATGATATAATAAAAGTCGAGGAGGATGAATTTTTTAGAATCCGACAATTCGGCGATTATCTCAAAGATAACTCATCAAAGAAATATCATCCTTTGCTTTGGGAAGGTTCACAGCTGATTTTAACATTTTCGACCGATAAAACCAGTGCAGTTATAGCCAATGCACGTTTGGAGATGCTTGCATATTCATTAGGCCTTGGTGGCTTTTACTCGCTTTTTATTTTGAAGTCTGATGAAATCAATCACGACAAGTTAATGGAATTCTTCCCGCAAATTGATAAATCAAAGCATATGTACTCTGCTTTTATCATTGGCTATCCTAAAAGGCGTTTTCGCCGTACTATTCCCCACGATGAAATTAATGTTAGTTACATGTGATTTTTGTTAACCTAAAAATTTATTAGTCTTTTTTTTAATATATACTATTAATTGTTAGGTCGTGATTATTATGGCAAAACTTAAGGAGATGGACGTGCCGATTGAAGGTATGCATTGCGCTTCGTGCGTTTTAAGTGTCAACAAGACCTTTGAACGTGAAGAGGGTGTTGAGGCGGTTGATGCGGATTTAGCTTCAAACAAGCTCCATATTACAGTCAATCCCAAAAAGATGACCTATGATGAAATGGAATCGATTGTCAAAAATTTGGGTTTTGAACTGCATTCCGATGAAGTGACGCTGAGAATTGACGGAATGCACTGCGCTTCATGCACAATGAACGTTGAAAACTTTCTGATTCGTCTGGACGGAATTTTCGACGTCAAGGCGGATTTGACTTCAGGAACTGCCCGTGTCCGCTATGACAAAAGCAAGGTAACAATCGACGATATGGAAGCCGTCATAAAGAATCTGGGATTTGAGCTTCTGGGAATCGACGGACAGACGGAAATAGATGAAGATGAACTCTACAGGCAGGATCTGATTGGCAAAAGAAACCGCATTATCGTCGGCTTGTTCTTTTCAGCAATTCTAATGATACTGATGTACAGCGGATGGGATCCGTTAATGGGCCTTACCCACCAGCTTCATGAAAGCACGGGAATTGACATTTCCTCAATGGGACTTCTGTCATTAATTGTAAGCATTTTCCCGTTCTTATACGTATCACTTCCGATTTTAAAAGCTGGAATCAATGGGCTGATGCATAAAAACCTTAATATGGACGTAATGTACTCCATGGGTATTATTGTGGCCTACGGATCAAGTATCCTTGGAACTTTCGGAATCATTCTGGACCACACATTCATGTTTTACGAATCAGCTGTCATGCTTCCTTCATTTCTGATGATTGGTAGATACCTTGAGGCAAAAGCCAAAAAGAGAACTTCCGATTCAATCCGTGAACTGATAGGTCTTCAGCCTACCGTCGCAACCTTGGTGGAGCTTGACGATAACAATGAGGTTTTATCCCAGAAAGAGGTTCAGATTGCCGATATAAACCTTGAGGACACCCTTCTTGTGAAACCGGGTGACAAGATACCAGTTGACGGAAAGGTAATCGGCGGAGAATCATATGTCGATGAATCCATGATTAACGGTGAGCCTATTCCTAAAGTCAAAAAGGATGGCGAGGAAGTATTTGCCGGAACAATCAATCAGGACGGCGTTCTGATAATAAGCGCACTTAAAATAGGTTCAGAAACCGTGCTATCAAACATTATCCGTCTGGTTGAAAAGGCTCAAAGCTCAAGGCCTCCTGTTCAGAAGTTCGCAAATACCATAGTATCCTACTTCATTCCGGTCATTTTGACAATAGCCATTGTGGTATTCTGCATTTGGTATTTCCTTTTGGGAGCAACCCTTCTGTTCTCCTTAACCTGTTTGATTTCAATACTGGTCGTTGCCTGTCCGTGCGCATTGGGTCTGGCCACTCCAACTGCCGTTACCGTGGGCGTCGGAAGGGCAGCCGAATTCGGAATATTAATCAAGAACGGTGACACTCTGGAAAATGCGGGTCAAATTGACGTTGCCGCATTCGACAAGACAGGTACGATTACCGAAGGAAAACCGGAAGTGGACGACGTAATCACCTACGGCATTGATGAAAGTGAATTGATAACCCTTGCTGCTTCAGTCGAGCAGAATTCAAACCACCCGATAGCCAAGGCAATAGTGAGAAAGGCCGAAGGTCTTGATTTGCTAAACACGACGGATTTTGAAAACGTTACTGGTAAGGGTATCAAGGCTGAAATCGATGGAAAGACAATTCTTGCCGGAAACAAGGCGTTAATGGAAAGCAACTCCATAGAAATACCTCAAAACGTTTTGGAAAAGTATGATGAACTTGAAAGTCAAAGCAAAACCATCATTCTTTTAGCCGTCGATGTAGATATGCGAGGAATTTTAAGTCTTTCCGACAAGGTCAAGCCAAATTCTAAAAGAACCATTGAAGAATTGCATAAGATGGGCATCGAAACATACATGTTAACGGGTGACAATGAAAGCACAGCCATGTCTGTTGCCGAAGCCGTGGGCATCGATAAGGTCGAGGCCGGAATCTTGCCTGAAAACAAGCTTGACATCGTCAAGGGCATCCAGTCAAACGGCTCCAAAAAGGTTCTATTTACTGGGGACGGTATTAATGACGCACCCGCATTAACGCAGGCTGATATTGGTGTTGCAATGGGTAACGGAACTGATATCGCAATGGAAAGCGGTGACGTTGTGGTAATGGAAGGCGATCTGGAAAACGTTGTTGCCGCAGTTCAGTTCTCCAAGAAAGTAATGAGAAGAATCAAGGAAAACATCTTCTGGGCTTTCGCATACAATTCAATACTTATTCCGGTTGCGGCAGGTGTTCTGTATCCTAACTTCGGAATAATGTTCAAGCCCGAATTGGCGGGTCTGGCAATGGCATTGAGTTCAGTGACGGTAATTTCACTGTCATTATT
Organism: Methanobrevibacter millerae; assembly: GCF_900103415.1. Classification (NCBI taxonomy): domain Archaea; kingdom Methanobacteriati; phylum Methanobacteriota; class Methanobacteria; order Methanobacteriales; family Methanobacteriaceae; genus Methanobrevibacter; species Methanobrevibacter millerae. The sequence continues at coordinate 63,443 of NZ_FMXB01000015.1, read as the reverse complement.
GCTTAAACGTTACGTGCCACCTATAAAAAGAGTTAAAAAAACAAATTAACTCTTTTTTTTAATCATCATACTGGAAGCATCTGCTTTCCTTTTTTGCATAGCAGTTGCTGCAGCCTTTGCATCTTGAAACTCCATCACCGTTACTTTTCCATTCGGTTAAAAAGTCGGGCTGTGCTACAAAAGGCTTTGAAAGTGACATGAACTCAACGTTTGAAGAGTTTAAAATCTCGTTCATGGTTTTGGAGTCCCTCAGGTTTCCCGCAAGAATTACCGGGATGTCTATTTCGCCGGCCAATTTGTTTACATAATCGAGGAAGATATGCTTTTCAGTTGCATCGTACTTCATGGAAATCGTTCTTCCCGTAATCTGAATGCTGTCGGCACCGTTTTCGGCAAGTAATTTAGCTATTTCCATGCTCTCTTCCTGCGTGAGGCCGCCTTTCCTTACATCTTCAATGTTAATTCTGCAGCACACATGAAATCCGATGGTCTTTTTAATTAATTTGATGATTTCCAAGACTATCCTCAATCTGTTGTAGGTGTTTCCGCCGTAATCGTCGGTTCTCTGGTTGAAGTAAGGGTTTGCAAAGCGTGACAGGTAGAAATTGTTTCCCATATTGATTTGAATACCGTCAAAGCCTGCAAAGGAGAATTTCTTGGCCGCCAGAATGACTTCCGCCTGAAGCTTTCTTATTCCGTCAATCGTTAAATCGTTTGGCTCAGCCTTCTGGTTGTCGCCGTCATCATAGTAGAAAAACGCAACCTGGCCTAAAATTGGCACGTCATTGCTGTGGGCGATATCTGTAACCTGTTTGTAATCTTTAATAAAACCTCTGAAGTTCATGTTGGCCGAATAGTCGTAAAAACGGTCTTTTGAATCAAGTGCAAAGATTTCAGATACGATAAGTCCGACGCCGCTTCCTGCAATCCTTTCGTATCTGCTGTAAATCTCCGGCGTCAGGTATCCTCCGTCTTCGCTCTGCCTTTCCCAGGCTCCAGTTCTTATGATCCTGCTTTTGAGATTGAATTCTCCAAATGAACACTCATCAAATATGTCTTTCATAATTTTTACATCCTAAATTAATTCAGCTTTAATTTTCCCGATTTTCGGCGCTAAAAAGTTGTATGCAACAGCTATTATTATTGATTCGATGAAGGCAACGACAAAGCTTCCCAATGCCTGAGCCAATGCGGTGAAGATGTCATATCCGCTGATTATCATGATTAATGCAAGGATAATGTTCAGGATCAGACAGATTGCTGCTATGGCAATGCCGAAACTCAGGGTGTCGATTGAATCGAGAATGGTAAATTCTCCTTCCTCGGATAGCTTAACTTTTATTCCCCTTTCGCTGTCTCCAAGGATGTTGTAGAAGTAGCATCCAAGCAGCGTGAATACCGTAGTCACAATCAGCGTTGAAACGATTCCGACTGCTATGTAAATCGGATTGGAAAAAAGAAGCATTGCCTGATAAGCCACCGTTGCAAGTGCTTCCTGTGCTGCGTACATTAATATCGTAATGAATGAGCTTAAAATCAACGGAAGTATCAGTGAAAACGCAAGATAAACGACAGCTGTTATTATCGTTGCTGAAAAGCCAACAATCAATGCGGTTTCCTTGGTTGAAATCTTTAAAATAGTGTCATTTTCGATTTCGAACTTTATGGTCCCAACCCTTTTTGATAAAACGTTGTAAAGGTAGGCTGCACTGAAGTATAGGAAAATGCCGCAGATAACCGTCAAAAAGACGATTGTCGGAAGCAGATAGACCATTGTTCCAAAGCTGTTCGGCACGGCGGCGCTTATGGCTGCAACAAGGATTATGCTGACTATTAATGAAAGGAGTGTTGAAACTCCCGTTAATGCAACGGTAAATGACGTCACATCAAGGGATTTCATCTCTTTTACTGCCATCTTATCACTTAAAACCATGTTTTAGCGTCTTCAAGAAGTTCGTCAATGATTATTTCGATTGAACCTGTGTAGGTGTGAGGATCCATAATCTTTTCAACGTCCTCTTCGGTGAGGTATTTCTGAACCTCTTCGTCTTCAAGAATCAGCTCTCCAAGCAATAATTTTTCCCTGTTTGCCTTAATGGCGTTTTTTCTTACGATTCCGTATGCGGTCTGCTTACCCATTCCGGCTCTTGTAAGCTCGGCCATAAGCCTTTCAGCCATTATCAGTCCGTTAGTGAAGTTGAGGTTTCTTTCGATGTTTTCGTCATAGAATACAAGATTGGTCATTAACTTGATTGTCAGGTTTAGGATGTAGTCGGTTAAAATGCAGCTTTCCGGAAACATTATCCTTTCACATGAGGAGTTTGTCAAGTCCCTTTCATGCCATAAAGGGTTGTTGTCCAATGCGGCATTCACGTATGACTTTACGATTCTTGCAACGCCGCAGATTCTTTCTGCGGTAATAGGATTCATCTTGTGAGGCATTGTGCTGCTTCCAACCTGCTTTTCAGGATCGAAATATTCTCCCACTTCCATGATTTCGGTTCTCTGAAGGCTTCTTATTTCAAGGGCAATTTTATCCAAGGTTGAAGCTATGTTTGCAAGGGTTGATATGAACTCGACGTGATTGTCCCTTTGAAGAACCTGGTTTGTAATCTTTGCAGGAGGCAAATCAAGGATACGGGCAACGGTCTTGTGTATTTTCCATCCGTCAGTTCCTAGCGCTGCGGTCGTTCCGACAGCTCCGTCCATTACGGAGATGCAGACATTTCCTCTTGCATGCTCCAGTCTTTCGTATTGCCTGTGAAGCTCGTCGGCCCAGAGGGCAAATTTCATTCCGTAGGTAGTTGGAAGTGCATGCTGACCGTGCGTACGTCCGATACAGACTTTCATCTTGTATTCTTCGGCCAATTCAAGCATTATCTTGGTCAGCCTTTCCACTTTCTCTTCCAGAACGTCTATTGAGTCACGGATAAGGAGTGAATTTGAACTGTCAACAATGTCGTTTGATGTGGCGCCGAAGTGAACGTACTCGCCGGCACCGTTTTCACAGACTTCAGTAATTCCTTTTGAAAGGGCTGCAATGTCGTGATTGGTTTCCGCTTCAATTTCATTGACTCTTTCAAGCTTTACGTAGTCTGTATTGGCCTTGCGTGCAATTTCATCAGCTACTTCCTGAGGGATTATTCCCAGTTCGCCTTCCGCCTGCGCAAGGGCTGATTCAACATCTAACATTCTTTGCAATTTGTTTTCTGATTCCCAGATTCTTTTCATTTCGGGAGTACCATACCTGAATTCAATAGGGTGTATAGCCATTTTTTATCATCTCATTAAAATTAATATAATATGTATATATTTCGTTTTGTTCATTATTATATTTTGTTTTTAGTGATAACAATTGATTTTAGAATTTTTTCTTAAATTTTTTTTCAATGTCAATTTGGTCAGTATGTAAAAAAATTTATATATTACTCAATAATAAATATCATTATAATAATAATTTTTTTTAATTATAATATTTTTATTGAAATGGGTGATTATTTGGAAACAAAAATAAGACAGTTTCGTCACGAGAAAGGTTTAACTCAGCAGGCGCTGGCCGATGCCGTAGGCGTGACACGTCAAACTATTAACGCATTAGAGAATGCAAGATACAACCCTTCCTTATTATTAGCCTATAGAATAACTAAAGTTTTAGATAAAGAACTTATTGAGGAAGTTTTCATTATTGAAGAAGGTGATTAAAAATGATTTTAGATATTTATAAGGATTCATTCGAGTTTGCATCAAGAAAAGTTTCGAGCCTTCTTTTATTGGGTGTTTTATCTTTTTTTAGTTTTCTGATAATACCGGCCATATTTTTCTACGGTTATAATTACAATGTAGTTAAATTATCCACTCAAAGTATGATTAACGGGGAAGATGTACCTCCTGAGTTCTCTAACTTCAAAGAAATGTTCATAAACGGTTTAAAATATATTGTGGTCTTTTTGGCTTATGCAATCATTCCAATAATTATTTTCTGCCTTTCCCTGGTTACAGGCGATTCTGGCTGGATTTTTGCATTGATTGGATTTATTTTAATAGTTTTAAGCATTTTATTTGCCTATCTGGCAATTGCTCATATGGCAAGCAACGATGATTCATTGAAATCTGCTTTCGCATTTTCCGAAATACTTAATATAATGTCATCAATCGGTTATTTCAGATATTTCATTGCCTATCTAGGTATTTTGATAATATCAGTAATCGTTGTGCTCGTTGTATCAATTATTCTTGGAATAGTATTTGCCTTTTTGGGAATTGCTACATCTGGAATTTCCGCTAACGGTCTTGGAACTGTAAGTACCATAGGATCAATCCTGATTAATTTCATATTGTTCTTTATAGTAATGCCTTACCTGACAATGTTCCAGAGTCGTTGCGTAGGCTTAATCTACAATTTAGGAAGTTAATTCTAATTAACTTCTAATCTTATTATTTTTTATATAAAGTATTACCATATCTTAAAGTATGTCTTCTTTAGATGATAGTCTTAAAAAAATCACTATTTTGGAAGTATTAATTGTAATACTTGCATTATATGGTGTATTAATTCTTTTGAGGATATTTTATTTTCCATTAAGTGAAGACTGGATGTATCTTGGACTTATTATCTATTTTGTTTACAGGCTGAGGTTTTTTAGAGAGGAGTTTAAAAAGGATTTGTCCAATATCTTTTTGAAAATGACTCCGAAGTCCGTGGTTACCATAGTGCTTGTCAACGTCTTCTTTTCATATGGAATGCTCTACCTGTCAAATTTCGCCCTGGACTATATTCCGGGCTTAAGCGCGGTTGTGGCATCATCAGTTTTTCCTCTGGTGGCTATAAATTCGCTGGTTCCGATTGGGGGGCTGATATCCTCGATTTTCATTTCACCGATTTCAGAAGAGCTGTTGTTTAGAGGAGTTTTCTTAAACAGGCTGAAGCTGATTGTTCCGACGTCATTTGCAATAGCAATCACTTCCATACTCTTCGGAGCGCTTCACAGCTATGGAAACATCATATCAGCTATTGTATTCGGCGTCTGCATGTGCATAATCTATCTGAAGACCAGGAATGTCCTGACGTGCATATTCGCTCACTTTTTAAACAATCTTTTAGCCGAAATCTTATATTATGCCGATTACGGCAATCTGATATTTACAAACGACATATTTATAGTGGTATTTTCCGTTCTTGCCATTGTTTCACTTTATCTGATAGCAACTTCAGTGCGTAAGGAATGGAGATACATCAACAAGCGATAGGGGGATTATTATGAACTTAAAAAGAATTGGGATAATTTTGATTTTTATCGGTATCGCATTTTCAGTTTTTTTCGTCGGCAATCACAAGTATCTTGTTCCCGCATTGACGATAACTGTATTGGGATTTTTCATAACTCTTGTGGGATTTCTCACTGACGTCAAAAGAAGAAAGGACATCAACGACCAGCTGGATGTGGATATAGGATCTGTCATTCAGCCTTTAATCAGCAAATATTCAAATTTGAATAAGGAATATAAAAGCCAGCTGGGCGAAAAGGAATACATTCAAAAAAGGCTGGAGATGAACAGGGGATTGGAAAGGGAATTAAAGGAAAAGCTTCCTTATCTGGAATCCCGTGAAATTAAAAAGATCGTAATCGAGTTTAACCGGGAACAGGACAAGATGAATTAATGCTTGTCTTGTTCGTTTTTGTTTATTATTTCTTTTATTGTTTTTAAATCTATTTCTGTTTTTATTGATATTTCTTCGGGTTTCATTCCTGAATTGGTCATATTTGCTATTATTTTTCTTATTATATCGTTTTTTCCTTTTTTAAATCCTTTTTCAAATCCTTTTTCAAATCCTTTTTCAAATCCTTTTTTAAATCCTTTTTCAAATCCTTTTTTAAATCCTTTTTTAAATCCTTTTTCAAATCCTTTTTTGCATCTTCTTTCTCCATATTCATCAATTGCACTCATTTTATCGCCTAATATGTCTTCTAGATTATTTATTCTCAACACAATTAATTGCTTAATATTATGTTTTAATTATTTAAATCATTTATTTTTTGGATTAAACCATATTAACTTATATAAAATGTATTTCTGAGGACAATTTGTAGGAGTTGCGACAATTCTTAGGACTCAAGGCAATTCTTAGCAGTCACGACAATTCTTGGGAGTGAGAACAATTTTCAATGTACAAAAAGATACTGCAAGGTTTTAAATAGTACATTGTTCTTAAATATATCTAGTGATAAAATGTTCTTTCCAAATTTTGATGAAGTAAAAAAGATTGCAGAAAATGAGCAATATAAAAGAATACCTGTAGCTTATGAACTGTTTTCAGATATGGCTACTCCAATTGAGGTATTAAGGATTTTAAAAGGCATCAGCAAACACTGTTACATGTTAGAAAGTATTGAAGATGCCGAATACTGGGGAAGATACAGCTTTTTAGGATTCAATCCGTTACTGGAGTTCACGTGTCAGAATTCATGCGTTCAAATCAAAGGCGATTTGAATTTCACAGAATTAACCGATGATGTCATTACAATAGAAACCGACAGTCCCAGCGATATCATAAGGGATTTGATAAATAAAAACAAATCTCCAAAGCTGGAGCAATTGCCGCCGTTTACCGGAGGTTTTGTAGGTTATTTCGCTTACGATTATATCAAATATGCGGAAAATTCACTTAATCTGGATGCCGAAAACCAGGATCAGTTCAAGGACATCGATTTGATGCTTTTTGACAAGGTCATTGCTTTCGACAATTTCCGCCAGAAAATCGTCATTATCGTCAACATGAAAACCGACGATTTAAAAAACAACTATAAAAAAGCATGTAATGAATTAACCGAAATTGCGGATTTGATTAAAAACGGCAAGAAAACTGATATCAAGCCTTTAAAGTTGAAATCCGATTTTAAGCCAGTGTTTTCCCGTGAAAAATATGGTCAAATCGTAACCAAAGCCAAGGAATATATTCGCGAAGGCGACATTTTCCAGGTCGTTCTCTCCAACCGCATTGAAGCCGACATCGAAGGAAGCCTATTCGACACTTACCGTGTTTTAAGGACAACGAATCCTTCTCCGTACATGTTTTATTTCTCAAGCGATGACATTGAAATCGCCGGAGCGTCTCCCGAAACCCTGGTTAAGGTTAACGGAAGGGAATTGTACACGTTTCCTCTTGCGGGCACAAGGCCTCGCGGAAAAACTCCTGAAGAGGATCTTGCTTTGGAGGAGGAATTGCTCGCTGATGAGAAGGAACTTGCCGAGCACAACATGCTAGTTGACCTTGGACGAAACGACATCGGAAGGATAGCTGAAATCGGTTCGGTATCCGTTGACAAATACCTCTCCATTGAAAGGTTTTCACACGTGATGCACATAGGTTCAACCGTCAAGGGAACATTAAGGTCTGATTTGGACTCACTTGCAGCCATTGACTCAATTCTGCCTGCGGGAACATTGTCCGGAGCTCCAAAGATAAGAGCCTGTGAAATTATCAACGAGCTTGAAAACAACAAGCGTGGAATCTACGGCGGAGCCATCGGATATCTTGATTTGAGCGGAAACCTTGACACCTGCATTTCCATAAGAATCGCATTTGCAAGAAACAACAAGGTATTCATCCGCTCCGGAGCCGGAATCGTTGCAGACAGCGTTCCCGACAAGGAATTCGACGAATCAATGAACAAGGCCGCAGCGGTAATCAACGCATTAAAAATGGCTGACGGGGGATTGGAATGATTTTATTAATAGATAATTATGACAGCTTTTCATATAACTTGTATCAGTTAATAGGCGAGATAACGCCAGACATTACTGTCAAAAGAAACGATAAGATAACGTTGGAAGAGATAAAGGAAATGAATCCTGAAACTATTATTCTCTCTCCGGGACCGGGAAAGCCTGAGGATGCCGGAATATGCATTGACGTCGTTAAGGAATTCTACAGTAAAATCCCGATTCTTGGAGTATGCTTAGGCCACCAGTCAATATGCGCTGCTTTCGGCGGCGAAATATCCTATGCGAAACGGTTGATTCACGGCAAGTCATCACTGATTGATTTGGCTGATGATTCAATTTTCGAAAACCTGGATTCACAGATTACTGTGGGCAGATACCATTCATTAAGTCTCGTGGAGGATACTCTGCCCGACGATTTGGAAATACTGTCAAAATCTTTAGATGACGGTGAAATAATGGCAGTAAGACATAAAAAACATAACGTTTACGGACTTCAGTTCCATCCGGAATCAATACTGACTCCTGACGGTTCACAGATATTAAGAAATTTTTTAGGAGCTATTTAAATGATTAGGGAAGCTATTTTAAAGGTATCACAAAAACAGGATTTGACTTATGATGAAGCGTATCAGACAATGGATGAAATAATGGGCGGTGAGGCAAGCGAAGTTCAGATGAGCTCATATCTGACCGCAATGTCCATGAAGGGCGAAACGATAGATGAAATCACTGCATCGGCCGAAGCCATGAGAAGCCACTGTGTAAGGCTTTTGAATGACGTTGAGGCCTTAGAGATTGTGGGAACGGGCGGTGACGGCTCAAACACCTTCAACATATCAACGACCTCTTCAATTGTAATATCAGCTGCAGGCGTTCCGGTGGCAAAGCACGGAAACCGTTCTGCCTCAAGCAAATGCGGCGCTGCAGACGTGCTTGAAGAGCTTGGAGTCAATATCCAAATCGACCCGGAAAAAAGCTTGAAATGCCTCAAGGAACATAACATCTGCTTTTTGTTTGCCCAGAATTACCATATTGCAATGAAATATGTGGCAAGCGTCAGAAAGGAACTTGCAATCAGAACGATTTTCAATATTTTAGGGCCTCTGACGAATCCTGCCGGAGCAACCATGCAGGTTTTGGGGGTTTATGATAAAGAATTAGTAGAACCTTTGGCAAAAGTATTAAACAATCTCGGCGTGAAATCCGCATTGTCCGTTTATGGAACGGATGGAATGGATGAGATATCTGCAAGCGACAAGACCTTTGTCTGTGAAATCAGGGATGGAGTCACCAAATCATATGAAATCGATCCCGAAGACTTCGGGTTTGAAAAATGCAAAAAAGAGGATTTGGTTGGAGGCGACCCGAAGGAAAACGCCCAAATTACTTTAGACATTCTAAAGGGCAAAAAGGGACCCAAAAGGAATGCTGTAGTATTGAACTCAGCGGCAGGCCTCTACGTTTCAGGCGTTGTCGAGTCAATCAATGACGGCGTCAGGCTGGCAGAGGAAATCATTGATTCCGGAAAAGCGCTAAGACAGCTTGAAAAGTTTATCGAATTTACAAACAGTTGATTATCATGTTGGATGAAATAGTAGAAAAGACAAAGGAAAGAATCGAAACGGAAAAGTCAATCATTACCCTTGATGATTTGAAAAGGGAAATTTCCTTGATGGAAATCAATGATGACTTTCCCTTTAAAAAGGCTCTTCAGGGCGATGACATCTCCATTATAGCTGAAGTAAAAAAGGCTTCACCTTCAAAGGGCATTATTGCAGAGGACTTTGACTACGTGCAGATTGCAAAGGACTATGAAGAGGCCGGAGCTTCCGCAATATCAGTGCTGACAGAACCGTACTTCTTTAAGGGTGATGACGATTATTTAAGGGAAATCGCCAAAAGCGTTTCCATTCCAATTTTAAGGAAGGATTTCGTCATTGACGAATACATGATCTATCAGGCAAAGTATCTGGGAGCATCAGCGGTCTTATTAATTGTAGCTATTCTTGATATCGTAGATTTAAGAAAATATCTTGATTTGGCACACTCCTTGGGCCTATCCGCAATCGTTGAGGTTCACGACAGCACGGAAATCATGAAGGCATTGGCTGTAGGGGCAGAAATCATAGGTGTCAACAACCGTGACCTGACCGATTTCAGCGTAGACATTGAAAACAGTATAGGTCTACGTAGATGTGTCGGTGAAGATGTTGTATTTATTTCTGAAAGCGGCATTAAAACAAAGGAAGATGTCGCCAGATTAAAAGAAAATAATGTCGATGCAGTTTTAATAGGCGAAACTTTAATGAAAAGTGATGATAAAAAGGCTATGATTTTGGAGTTGAAAAATGGCTGAAATCAAAATCTGCGGACTCAAACGATTGGAGGATATCGGACTTGCAAATAAATATAAACCGGATTATGTCGGTTTTGTATTTGCCGAAAGTCCAAGGAAGGTCGATTATCAGCTGGCTTTAGAAATGAAGGCAGAACTGGATGATTCGATAAAATCCGTCGGAGTCTTTGTGGATGCAGACATAAATGAAATCCTGAAATTATATGATGATGGGATAATAGACATCGCTCAGCTTCACGGAAGCGAAAGCGAAGAATACATTAAAGAATTGAAAGAGAAATCCAACGATCAACTTGAAATAATTAATGCAATTGAAATGTCAGATGAAACTGATTTAAGCCGGTTCGACGATTCTGCTGCAGATTATCTGCTTTTTGACAGCGGAAAAGGCAGCGGAAAGACCTTTGACTGGCGTTTGATAAATAAGAATTTAAAAAAGGAATTCTTTCTGGCCGGCGGGCTTAATGCAGACAATATTGCCCAGGCCATTAATGAGTTCAATCCATATGCCGTTGATTTAAGCAGCGGCGTGGAAAGTAACGGTTATAAGGATGAATCAAAAATAAGGAAAGTCATGGAGGAAGTTAATTTGACTAATGGAAGATATGGAGAATACGGGGGTCAGTATATTTCGGAAACGCTGATGAACGAGCTTATTTATCTGGAAGAGCAGTTCAACCACTATATGAACGACCCCGAATTTATTGAGGAATTGAATACGTTATTAAGGGAATATGCCGGAAGGCCTTCATTGCTTTACTATGCAAAAAGGATGACCGAAGACCTCGGAGGAGCAAAGATTTACCTCAAGAGGGAGGATTTGAACCATACCGGAGCCCATAAGATAAATAATGTTTTAGGACAGGTTTTACTTGCCAAAAAGATGGGAAAAACCAGAGTAATTGCCGAAACCGGTGCGGGACAGCACGGTGTTGCAACCGCAACTGCTGCGGCTCTTTTGGATATGGAATGTGAAGTCTTCATGGGCGAAGTAGATACCAAAAGGCAGGCCCTTAACGTTTACCGCATGGAGTTATTGGGTGCAAAGGTCCATTCTGTAAAATCAGGAACCCAGACACTTAAGGATGCCGTTAATGACGCATTCAGGGATTGGATAGCAAATGTCGGCGATACCAATTACGTAATAGGCTCAACGATGGGTCCGCATCCGTTCCCGCAAATCGTACGTGATTTCCAGGCCGTAATAAGTGCCGAAGCAAGAGAGCAAATCCTTGAAAAGGAAGGAAAGCTACCGACAGCCGTTTTAGCATGCGTCGGCGGAGGAAGCAATGCAATGGGAGCCTTTTATAATTTCATTGACGATGAAGAGGTTAAGCTTATAGGATGTGAAGCAGGCGGAAAGGGAGTTGACACTCCGTACAATGCCGCTGCATTAACCAACGGAAAAATAGGAATATTTCACGGAATGAAATCAATATTCAACCAGGGAAACTACGGACAGATTGCTCCGGTCTATTCAATTTCAGCGGGACTGGATTATCCGGGCGTCGGACCTGAACATGCATATCTAAGGGACATCGGACGTGCCGAATACGTTCCAATTAATGATGAGGAAGCGGTAGAGGCATTTGAATACTTATCAAGGATGGAAGGAATCATTCCGGCCATTGAAAGCTCTCATGCCGTAGCCCACGCAATGAAAATAGCGCCTGAAATGGATAAGGATGATATAATTATAGTTTGCCTTTCCGGAAGAGGGGACAAGGACGTCAAGTCAATAGCAGAGTACAGGGGGGTTGAATTAAATGAGTAGAATAGCTAATGCCTTTAAGGACGAATGCGCATTCATAGGATTTTTAACCGCAGGAGACCCGACAGTCGATAAAAGCGTTGAATACATTCTCGCAATGGTTGAAGCGGGATGCGATTTGGTGGAAATCGGAATACCGTTTTCAGATCCGATGGCCGAAGGCGTTGTAATTCAGGAAGCCAACGTACGTGCCTTAAAACACAACACGACAACCGATGATGTTTTTGAAATAGTAAAAAGGGTTCGCCAGAAAACGGACGTTCCATTAGTATTTTTAACCTATATCAATCCGGTATTCTTCTACGGCTATGAAGACTTCTTTAAGAAGTGTAATGAATATGGCGTTGACGGAATAATATCTCCTGATTTGCCTTATGAGGAAAAGGGTGAGATTGCAGACATTGCAGCCAAAAACGACGTTGACGTAATTTCATTGATTGCTCCTACCTCCAAAGAGAGAATTCAAAAGATTGCCTCTGACGCAACTGGATTCATTTATGTCGTCTCTTCCTTGGGAGTAACCGGAATGAGGTCCGAGATAAAAACAGATTTGGGAGCGATAATTTCAGACATCCGTGACGTATGTGACGTGCCTGTAGCTGTCGGATTTGGAATAAACACTCCGAAACAGGCTTCAGACATTTCAAAAATAGCCGATGGCGTAATCGTTGGAAGCGCGATAGTTAAAATCATCGAAGAGCACGGTGAGAATGCTTCAGATGCATTAAAGGAATATGTATCAAGCATGAAAAACGCTTGCTTAAAATAAAAAAAGTTAGAGGATTCAAATATCCTCTGAATTTTGATTTTCTTCTAAAACAGGAGGCTCTGGTGCCGCATCATCAGGAAGTGTAATGTATCCTGTGAAGAGTTCGACATCAGTTTGAATTCCTTCATCCCATAATCCATAGTCATATATGATATAATCAAAATTTTGTCTGATTACCAGACTGGATTCCATATTTGAACCTATGCCCAGGACTTTACCCATATCATCATCAATTTCCGGGTATCCAGTTACATTTTCTGGATTATTAATTGCATATACTACTTTTTCGTAATCCATTACGCCCCAGATATTGGTGTCTAGATATGCAATGCTGTGTCCTCTTGTGGAATGATCACAGGTCATATTTTCAGGCAATGGGCTTGTAATGTCGCCTAATGGGATATATTTTCCACATTCACAGCATTTTACGTATTTGTCAGTGAAATCCTGACTTGCGTTAACAAATGTGTCCTCATAACCCGGAACTGCTTTGTAATGGGAAATGATTTCAGCAATAGTTGCTTTCACGTTTTCCTCGTATATGTTTCTGCGTTCCTGTACGCTATCTGGGAATTCTCCAGTACTGATGTAGTACATTACTTCTTCATAGGAGTAAACGTAGTAATCATCGGCATTCAAGTGACCTATTCCTGCTAATTCTTCACTGCAAGTACATTTTCTTGCTTCAGGTATTTCTTTAGTAACTTCTCCAAGGGATACGAATTTTCCACATTCACAGCATTGGTAATATTTGTCTGTGAAATCCTGGTTGGAGTTAACGTAATCTTTTCCATTGGCTGATAAAACGTATTTGGCCGCCGTATCAGTTACGGGATTGCTTACAGGATTTGCTCTGATTATCTCTGCAACAGCAATCAATGGATTTTCACCAGCAGCTGCAGGAGCGATATCGGACACACTGGCCGTTGGAACGCTGCTTGGATGGGAGTTATCATTAACGGTAGCGGCGGGCGCGTCATTTGATCCGCCATTATTAATTAATGCGTAACCACCGGAGATTAAAGCAATTACCAGAAATGCGGTTATTAATGCATAAGCCTTTTTCAATTTTTCACCTCGTTAAATTTAAGTTACATATTATAATTTATTTTTTACGCATATAAAGTTAACTATTTTTTACAGATACGAAGTTAACTCTTTTTGATAAAATTTTGCTGATTAATTAAATTGGGTTAATTAACAGTTAATTAATTAAAATATTATTATTAATTACTTAATTTAATATATTAATTAATTATGTTGATTTAAAGCAATAAATATTGATTATCTTTTAAAAAATTTCCTTAAACATAACTTTTATTAAATACTTTAAACATAATATATAATGTTATTAAATTATTGAAAACAGAGGATTATTTATGTTTAAAGCAGAATTAAGTGATTCTAGTATTTTAAAAACCAGTTTTGATGCTATTTCCTCCATCGTGGATGAAGTACAAATTCAAACTGACAGTGAAGGTATGAGATTAGATGCCTTAGACCGCAGTCACATAACTTTCGTTCATTTGGAATTAAAAGCAAGCTTATTCGATGAATATATTTGTGATGTTCCTGAAAAGATCAACATCGATACCGACGAGTTCATGAGAGTCCTTAAAAGGGCAAAATCCCAGGACAGAGTCAAAATGTCTGTTGATGAAGGAAATTTCATTATCACTTTTGAAGGGGACGCAACAAGAACCTTTAAAATCAGATTAATTGATATTGAGTACGACAATCCTACTCCGCCTCAAATCAATCATCCGACAACTTTCAAAGTTCGCTTCTCCATCCTGAAAGATTCAATCAACGATATAGAAATATTTTCAGATAAGATTGCTTTGGAAGTCGATGAAGACTACTTCATTGCTTCAGCCGACGGTGAATTCGGTGACGCAAGCATCAAGTATATTCACGGCGAAAATATTAATGAGCACGTTAAATCCCTGTTTTCCCTGGATAAAATTAGGGAAATGCTCAAAGCAGATAAATTTTCCGAGGAAGCCGAAATCAGTTTGGGTACCGATATGCCATTGAGTTTGACATTAACCATGGTTACCGGTGACGGTAAACTCAGTTTCCTGCTTGCTCCAAGATTAGAAACAGATGATTAATTCATTTGTTTTCTTCTTATTTTATTTTTTTTAAAAACCATCAGAGATGATAATAAGTGGATTTATTTCAACATTTGCGCAAGATTCAAAAGAAAGAACGTGACAATGGTACTTTGGCTCAGGTTGATGAGAATTTCTATTCTCAGATTCATGAATATTTAAATGAGCTTAAGCAGTCCGCCATTGACAATCCGTTCTCTGATGTGTACAATACTTTAAATGAGGCCAGAAGAATAGCCACCGAAATCTGCGAGCGCAGGGAGCACAAGATTACAAGCGCAGCCGTTCTTAACATGAACAGATCCTATCAGCTTTTTGCGGGAAAGCAGGAATTCGATTTGATTGATTCGATGCCTCTCAATTTAACTCCCGAAGAGGAAACATTCTATTTTTCTTTAATTGAAACCTTAAAAACCCACAGGCTAAACCTTTCAGGCCAGGAAATTCCAAAAAATGTTCCTGACGTTATTGATGACGATGGCGAAGAGGAAGCTCCCGAAACTGAGGAAACTACTTCCAGTTCTCTTGCTGACATTGCAGATGCGGCTATCGAGAAGGCTTCCGAAAGCGAGGAAAGTTCTGATCCTGTTTCTGATATTGAAAGTGACTCTGAAACGAAAGAGGAAGACGATTCCACCGATGAGGTCCTGGACAGAATCGATGAAGTTTCAAAAGCCAGGGTCATTGAAAATGAAGTGAGAGAGCCTATCGAAAAGCAGATTTCAAAGCCTCAAAAGCCTAAAATCAAGGTTCCCGAAGAGTTCGGTGACATTGAAATACTGGACAGTGACGATCAGTTCATTGATCTGGATGCGGTTAAAAGAACTAGGGAATCAGAAATCACCACAATACTTGTTTTGGATGAAATCGGCTCAATAGTTGGCGTGGATGAAAAAGTCTATGGACCATTCAGGTCACAGGACATTGTTACCTTACCGAAAATCAATGCAAATATTTTCGTCAAAAACAGAAAAGCCCGTTTTGTCAAAATATAAGTTAACTTTAAATACTGTTAACAATATAACTATATCCCATATCTATTTGTAATATTAAAAAATTATTTATTATAATTTGGATTTTTGCTGTTTGTAGACATAAACGGTTACTATGCAGTTTCTATCTCTAACGCCTTTTGATATGAATTGAGTTTAGATAAATTTACAATTAGATTTATAATGACTATTTAATTAAGCACTTTTCAGTGCGTATTAAAATAAAAAATATACGGTGAAATAATGAAAATACCAAAAGAAAAAAGAACATACTGTCCTCACTGTAAAAAACACACAGTACACGAAATTCACACTGCAAAAAGAAGAAAAGCTAGTGAATTGACCTGGGGACAAAGACAATTCAGACGTGTTACCGCTGGTTACAGAGGTTATCCAAGGCCTTTGCCTGCTGGAAACAAACCAGTTAAAAAATTAGACTTAAGAGCAAAATGTAAAGAATGTGGTAAATCTCACATCAAACAATCTTTCAGAACAGGAAAACCTGAATTTGTAGCAAAATAGGTGGTTAGCATGGTTAGTAAAGGAAGAGGAAACTTTTTAAAAGTTAAATGTTTAGATTGTGACAACGAACAAATAATCTTTGATCGTGCAGCATCTGACGTTAAATGTATTATTTGTGGCAAAACTCTCGTTAAATCCCGTGGTGCTAAAGCTAAAATTACAGCACACATTGAAAAAGTTTTAAACTAAATTCTTTAGTTTTTAACTTATTTTTTTTAACTGTTTTTTAATTTTGCTTATTTTTGGGGTGATTACATGGTAAGAAAAAGTCAAGAATGGCCTGATGAAGGGGAACTCATTGTAGGTACAGTCTACAAGGTCCTTAACTACGGTGCATTCGCAAAATTGGAAGAATATCAAGGCAAAGAAGCTTTTATTCATATTTCTGAAGTCTCTGCTGGTTGGGTAAAGAATATTAGAGATCACGTAAGAGAAAATCAAAAGATTGTATGCCGTGTTCTAAGAGTAAACCCTAAAAAAGGACATGTGGATGCTTCTTTAAAAAGAATTCGTGAAGATCAAAGAACCAAAAAGATTCAGCACTGGAAAATCGAGCAGAAGGCTGAAAAGTTCCTGGAATTATCTGCAAAATCATTGGATAAGTCATTGGATGAAGCCTATGATGAAGTCGGATATGACCTTATGGACATCTTCGGTGACGTTTACGGCGCTTTTGAAACCGCAGCTGATGAAGGAGCCGAATCCCTGATTGAAGAGGGTATTCCTGAAGACTGGGCTGAAGCCATTACAGAAGTGGCCCAAAAGAACATCACTCCTCCGGAAGTTCACATCAACGGATACGTTGACATCGAGACTTTCGTTCCAAACGGAGTTGAAATCATCATTGAAGCCCTCAAGGCAGCTGAAGACAACGGCGACGAGGAAGAGGAAATTAAAGTCCAGTGCGTCGGTGCTCCAAGATACAGAATCACGGTCAAATCAACCGATTATCTGTTGGCTGAAAAGGCACTTAAGGCAGCAGCCGAAAGATGCATAGCTATCGTTGAAGAATCTGACGGTAACGGTTCATTTTTAAGAGAATTAGATGATTAAATGACTATGAAAATGCATAAATGTCCAGAATGTGGAATTTATACTTTAGAGGATAAATGCCCCAAATGCAGCGGGGATTTGAAAGTGATTTATCCTCCCAAATTTTCTATTGAAGATAAATACGGCAAATATCGCCGCATATTAAAAAAAGAGTTAAGGGATAAAAATGAAAGCAGCTGAAATTACTGTTTTAGAAGAAGTGGAATTGAATAATCCTATTTTTATTGAAGCTTTACCCGGCGTTGGCCATGTTGGCAAACTTGTTGCAGACCATATGGTAGACGAACTGGACGCAACCAAATTCGCCGAAATCTATTCTCCAACCTTTCCTCCGCAGGTTCTTGTCGGAGAGGGCGGAATGATTGAAAACATGATCAACGAGTTATATTATATTAAGGATTTGGGAGAAGATGGCGTTGATGTCATCATGATTACCGGAAATACCCAGTCATTATCTCCAGACGGCCAGTATATTGTCTGTGAGGAAATCCTGGACTTTTTAGGGGATTTTGATATTTCAAGAATCTTCACTTTAGGTGGAGTTCCAACCGGACAGCCTATCGAAAACCCAAGGGTATTGGGAGCCGCAAGCGACGAAGCGCACATCGAAATCTTAAAGGAAGTCGGCGTTGAAATGAGATCAAACGATGGCGGAATCGTCGGAGCTTCAGGGCTCTTTTTAGGCCTTGGAATGCGCAGGGGAATATACGGAGCCTGCCTTATGGGCGAAACTCCGGGTTACTTTATCGATGCGGAATCTGCAGAAGGCGTTCTATTGAAACTTGCCGACATTTTAAACTTTGAAATAAATACCGAAAAGCTCGATGAAAGGGCTGAAGAGACAAGGGAAATGTTGGCCAGAGCCCAGCAAATGGAGCAGGACTTAATCAATCGTGCCAATGCAGGCAATGCCGATGACTTAAGATATATTGGATAATCAAATCCAATCTTTTTACTTTTTTTTATGAATATAGTTGTTATTCCCGACGGCGCAATGATTGTTGTGCCATTAATTGAGAAAAACGGACATACTTATCTTTCTCCTACTGATTTTTCAAAGTATAACAATGAAGTTAATTTAAATCCTGATTTTAAGGTTAATTTGTCTAGTGAAACTCCTTCGGGGGTGCGGGGACGAATCTCTCTTTTGGCTCCATTATTGGAAAAAACCGATGCAGCTATCGTTTTGGGCCGCAGGCCTTCCGACTATGAGCCGATGTATAACGTTTTAAATGAACTGATTTTATTTTGCGGAAACGGATGCAACAATGCCCATTCGCTGGCGGTCAGTCTGGTGTCCCAGAGGGATATTCCCGTTTTGAAGCTGGCCTATCCCACCACTAGAGAGGAGATTATTGAGTTGATTGATAAGGTCAATAGGTTCTTAAAGGATTTCGATTCGTCAATTGGTGATGATTTGGATGCTGATTTGATGCCAAAGTCTTGTAATGTTCCTTTGGATCAATTTGAAAAAACATTAAATAATTCAATTTAAATACATTTAACTATGTTGATAAATGCGGATTTTCATATTCACAGCTGCTTTTCAATGGCCTCCTCAAGAGATATGCTGATTAAAAACATCGCTCCAAAGTCCAAGCTTAAGGGCTTGAATCTACTTGGAACGGGTGACGGGCTTCATCCTAGATGGCTTGACATCATCGAGGAGTCCACAAGCTATTCGGGCGACGGAATATATTCAACCGATGAGATGGACTTTGTAATCACCACTGAAATCGAAGGAAAAAACCGGATCCATCATCTGATAATAATTCCGGACATTGACATCGCCCGTGAATTGTCGATGAAATTGCCGTCTAAAAACAAGGATATGGACGGAAGGCCTAAAACACGACTGGACGGTGCCGAGATATTTGAGCTGGTCAAGGAATACGACTGTCTTATCGGTCCGGCCCACGCTTTCACTCCATGGACGGGAATGTACAAGTCCTTCGACAGCATTTACGACTGCTACGAGCATAAGGTTGATTTCGTTGAACTGGGTTTGTCCGCCGATACCGACATGGCAGACTGCGTTGGTGAACTGAAGGATTTCACATTTTTGACGAATTCCGACGCGCATTCCCCGTGGCCTCACAGATTGGGAAGGGAGTTTAATCAAATGGAGCTTCAAGATATTTCATTTTCATCACTCAAGCATGCATTAAAGCATTCAAAAATTAAAGCAAACTACGGCCTTCATCCGAACCTGGGCAAGTATCACATGACCGCATGCACCAAATGCTTCAAACTCGTCGATCCCGAATCCGCTCAAAAGTCAAAGATGAAATGCGAATGTGGAGGAAGAATAAAAAAAGGTGTTGACTACCGCATTTATGAGATTGCTGACTTTAAAAAGCCCCATCATCCCGAATTCCGCCCAAAATACGTTCATATCATGCCTTTGGCCGAGCTGATTGCAAAGGTCTATGACAAGGGGGTCACCACAAAGACGGTTCAACGCCTGTGGGATAAATTGATTGCAAGCTTTGGAAGCGAAATCAACGTACTGATTAATGCTTCACTCGAAGACATTGAAAAAATAGATTCTGATGTTTCAAAGGCAATTGAAGCGTTTAGAAACAACACCATAGACATCGTTCCCGGCGGCGGGGGAAAGTATGGCGAGATAATTTTGAAATCCAAGGCAACCGAGAAAAAAGAGCCTAAAATGGTCACTTTGGATAATTTTTGAAAAACGGACTTGGAGGGATTTGAACCCTCGATCTTAAGATTAGGAGTCTTACGCCCTTCCAGACTAGGCTACAAGCCCATTGTTTAACTGAATTTATTTAAAAAAAGTAAATATTGAGACGGACCCGCCGGGATTTGAACCCGGGGTCTTCGGATTAGAAGTCCGACGCCCTATCCAGGCTAGGCTACGGGCCCTAGTGTACGTCATTTAATTAATATGTTTTTCTTGTTATATATAGTTAAGTATTTTTTCAATAAAAAAATAAAAAATTTAGGTAGATTGAATCTACGCTAAACTTACGAATCCGGTTCTGTCGTTTATTTCAAAACTGGTTACAGCGCTGTCATCAGTGGAGTTGTATATTGTAACGTACCAGTATCCGTTGGAGTAGCTAGGCGTTCCTGCATAACATCCTGAGACTTCAACGTGGTTCATTGCAATGCTTCTGATTTCACTTGATGAGTGTACAGTACCACTGCCGGAGCCTCCTCCACCAGAGCCGCCTCCGCCGGAGCCTCCTCCGGAACTTGAACCTGAACCTGAGCCGCTTCCGCTTCCACTACTACTTCCGCTTGAACTGCCTGAGCTGGATCCGCTTCCGCTTGATGTAGGGCTTGTGGTGTGCGTCGTATTGTTTCCAATACCGTTGCTTCCACCGCTACCGGAACCAGAACCCATGCTTGCTAAATCTGAAAATACAGCGTTCGGATTATTTATAATACCGTAAGCTGCAACTGCAGCTGCAATACATAAAACGATAATGATAGAAATTATTACATTAGCTTTATCCATGATTGCACCTCCTGAATATATTGAGTTAATTAATAGAATATTTGTTTATTAATATACTTAAATGTTTATTTTATAACAAATTTATTATATTCTCATCGTATAAATAACTTACTATATATTAAAATAGGTGATTAAGAATGCCGTATCATGCCAAAACTATTGTTGTAGGTTGCGGAAACATTCTCTTTAAGGACGATGGTTTCGGGCCAATTGTTGTAAACATGCTTGAAAAATACTTCAGAAACGAAAGCGAGGACGATTTCGACCCTGCGGTAATCTCATATATCGAAAACGAGTTTCCATCTGAGATAATCGATGAGGTCGAGAAAATCGTTGAGGGCGTTGACCTGACCGGCGAAGTGAAGTTCATCGACGCCGGCAACGGCGCAACCCATTTCATATTCTCCCTTCCCGACGAGTACTGGGAAAAGGTCATTGTCGTTGACGTCGTTGACTTTGATGCCGAGCCTGGAACAGTAAGAACTTTCTCACCGTTTGAGATGCCAAGGGACAAGTACGAGAATGTCCACACATGGTCGGTTGAGGAGCCTCTCCATGAGCTTTCCGAAAGCTGTGAGGTCGTGATTGTCGGATGCAGGCCTGAATGCATTCCGACTCCTGACGTTGAGATGGGACTGACTGATTCGGTTGCCCGATCAGTTCCGAAAGCCATCGAGTTAATACTTGATGAAATTTCAAAGTAATACTTGTTATTACTTTTTTATGAAAATTCATCATATTTTTTTAATTTTCAGGTATTACTCTTAAATTTTCGATTATTACTTCCGTAATGATTTGCAGATTTCTCTGATTTTGGGATCTGGGGGCAATATTGATTCATTTTCCATTTTTTGAATTCTTTTAAACATCATTTTTTGTTTGTTTCATTACTCAATTAGGCTTATATTTATTTTCAATTACTTTTAATTTATTTTTTAAAATTTTAGATGTTTTTTATTTTTTTAGACTTTATCAGAGAATTTTTTTAACATCTTATTCATTCCCTTTTTCAATTTTTCTCAATATTTATAATTTTTTGTATAACCTAAAAAATAGTACTACTTTTTTTAACACAGTTAATAATTTTTCATGATTTATCATGAATTTGCTCGTCGCAGAAGGCTCCGATTTTTTATTATATATATTTTACTATTTAATTCAGAAAGTATTACTTATTAATACTTTGAAAGAAATATATATATCGTTAATTAAAACAACGAAATTTTTAATTACGAAAGAAGGTGACATATTTGAAAGATAGAGTAGTTATATCTCCTACGACCCGTCAAGAAGGCCATGCCGAATTGGTCATGGAAGTTGACGACGAAGGGATTGTTACAAAAGGTATGTATTTAAGTATCACTCCGGTTAGGGGTTTAGAAAAGATGGTTCTTAACAAGGCACCTGAAACCGCTCCAGTTTTATGTCAGAGAATCTGTGGAGTCTGTCCGATTCCTCACACTTTGGCTTCAGCTGAAGCAATGGACATGGCATTAGGAATTGAAATTCCTAAAGCAGCTAAATTGTTAAGAAAAGCTGTCGCAGCAGCACATGGTATTAACAGTGCAGCAATTCACCACTTCTTGGTTGCACCTGATGTTGTCCCTGATGACAAATTCGCAGATGCAGTTAACAGTGTAAGTGAAGTCAGAAAAACTGTTCAATATGTTGTTGAAATGATTGCTGGTGAAGGTATTCACCCATCTGATATAAGAGTTGGTGGTATGGCAAGAAATATTACTCCATTCACCAAAGAAAGATTAGTCGAAAGAATGACTGCATTCAAACCAAAACTCGAAGAACACATAGAATTTATCAAAAATTGTGTCCTCGAAGCAGGATTGCCTAATGATTTAGGTGTAGTCAACCAGCCATTAATGGCAATGGATGCAACTTACGGTACCAATGAATTTGACATGAGCAAATTCTCCGAAGTATTGCCTGAAGCATGGTATGATGATCCGGAAATCGGAACAAAAGCATGTTCAGTAATTCCATTATGGGAAGGTGTTAATGTTGAAACCGGTCCTAGGGCAAGAATGGAAAAATTCGCAGGTTTCAAGGACAAAGGCGTAGTTGCACAACATGTTGCTCGTGCAGACGAAATGATGAAAAACTACAACGCCTGTTTAGAAGCATTAGATGCAATTGACCCTGCAGCACCTGCTAATGTTAGTTACGATAAAAGAGGAACTGGTGAACTTGGATTTGGTGTCATCGAAGGTCCTAGAGGAACTGACGTACATATGGCAAAAGTTGTTGAAGGAAAAACTGCTTTCTATTCTGCAATTGTACCGACTACTTGGAACATTCCAACTATGGGTCCTGCAACTGAAGGATTCCATCATGAGTTCGGTCCTCATGTCATAAGGGCATACGACCCATGTTTATCATGTGCTACTCATGTAATGGTAGTTGACGATGAAGATAAATCTATTCTCAAAAATGAAATGGTGAGAATCTAAGCAGTGGAGGAAAAATTAAATGCCTTATCATTCGGATATTATTGTTGTAGGCTGTGGGAATGTCCTGTTTAAGGACGACGGATTCGGTCCTATTCTCATAAACATACTGCAGAAATATTTCAATGACAAAAACGATTATTACGATCCGGTGGTCACTTCATACGTTGAAGAAGATTTTGATAAAGACATATTGAATGAGATTCAGCAAAAATTTGAAGGCGTTACATTGCCCGAAAGCGTTCAGTTCGTTGACGGCGGCACGGCAGCTCCAAGCAATTTCTTCCCGCTGTACACCGAGTACGACTGGAAAAAGCTCATTGTTCTGGACGTCGTTGAGTTCGACGCCGAGCCTGGAACGGTTGAAACATTCGATCCAAATGTAATGAAAATCGGAAAGTATGACAATCCTCACGGAATGACCGTTGAAGAGCCTCTTCAAAAGATTTCCGAAAAATGTGAGGTCGTTATTGTTGGATGCAGGCCTTTAAGCATACCAACTCCGGATGTTGACATGGGTTTGACAGAACCCGTTGAAAAGGCAATTCCTAAAGCTATAGATATTATTTTAAATGAAATCGGGGTAAAATAATGTTTGATAAATTGAAAAAAGCTTTTGGCGGATCAGAAGAACCTAAAGCACCAAAAGCAGAGGAAAAAGTTGAAGCTGCTCCTGTAGAAACACCTGTTGAAACTGCACCAGCAGAAGAACCAAAAGCCGCTTCAGCAAAACCACGTATCGGTTACATACACTTAAGTGGTTGTACTGGTGATGCAATGTCTTTAACTGAAAACTATGACATTTTAGCTACTGTTTTAACCGATATGGTTGATATTGTATACGGACAAACTTTAGTTGATAAATGGATTCACGGAACTTTCGCTGAAGAAATGCCTGAAATGGACGTATGTTTGATTGAAGGTTCTGTTTGTTTACAAGACGAACACAGTGTACACGAACTCTTGGAAGCAAGGAAAAAATCAGGATTAATTGTTGCATTCGGATCCTGTGCTGTTACCGGTTGTTTTACAACCTACGCACGCGGAGGTCAGCAAGCACAACCTAAACATGAATCATTCTTGCCTATCAGTTCATTAGTTAAAGTTGATGCCGCACTTCCAGGTTGTCCTGTAGCTCCTGAAATGATTGCAAAAACCGTTGTAGCAGTATGCGAAGGCGATTTAGATTACTTAAAACCTGCAATGGATTGGGCTGCATGTGATAAAGGATGCGGTTGTGATGTATTGACAAACGTAATTCGTCAAGGATTATGTTCCGGATGTGGAACTTGTGGTCTAGCTTGTCCAACAAGGGCAATGGGCTATTCTGAAGGTAGACCTAGCTGTGACAAAGACAGATGTATTAAATGCGGTACCTGTTATATGATGTGTCCAAGGTCATGGTTGCCTGAAGGAAGAATTAAAAAGGAAACAGGACTTTAGGAGGATTAGATATGCCATTAGGTACTTATAAAGAAGCATTATCTGCAAGATCTACTGAACAAAAAATATTAGATGTATCACAAGATGGAGGAATCGTTTCATCATTACTCTGTTACGCACTTGATGAAGGAATCATTGAAGGTGCTGTAGTTGCTGGAACTCCTGATGAAGATTGGAGACCTATTCCTACTGTTGTAACTTCATCCGATGAAGTAATTGCAGCTGCAGGAACCAAATACTCAATGTCTCCTACATTATCTGCTTTAAAAGAAGCAACACGTCAATACGGTCTTGAAAAAGTCGGTGTAGTTGCAACTCCATGTCAAGTACAGGGTTTAAGAAAAGCTAAAGCTTATCCATTCACAAGATTTGTCGCTGATAAAGTAAACTTAATCATCGGTATCTACTGTATGGAAAACTTCCCAATGGCTTCTCTTGATACATTTGCAACAGCTAAATTAGGATTCGACTCCTTAACTGATGCCAGCAAAATGGATATCGGTAAAGGTAAATTCTGGTTAACCAAAGATGGTGAAGACAAAGGATTAGCTATTAAAGAAACCCACGGATACGAACAGGCAGGATGTAACGTATGTCAAGACTACGTTGCTGAATGGGCTGATGTATCTACCGGTTCTGTAGGATCTCCTGACGGATGGTCCACTGTCTTGACCAGAACTGATGCAGGTGAATCAGTATTTAAAGCTGCAGTTGACGCAGGCTTAATCGAAACCAAACCAATGGATGATGTAAAACCAGGTCTTCCTTTACTTGAAAAATTAGCTAAAGGTAAAAAAGACAAAAATACTGCAGAACGTGAAAGAAGAGCAAAAATGGGAGTTCGTATCCCTGCAATTTACTAAATCTTCTTTCTTTTCTTTCTTTTTTTTTTAAAAATAAGTAAAATTATAGAGTTGTAACTGTACAACCCTCTTTTTCAACGATTACGGTATGCTCCTTTTGCGTAACGAAGCACCCTTTCTTTTCCCTTAACGGAGCGTAAGGATAAATCGCCATTGCTCCTGATAACTGTTTTAACGCAATGCCTCCACGCCTTTCGCCGAACTCGTCTGTAATCCATCTTCCGGAAAACGGCAGGTATCTGTTGTTTGTCTGGATGTATTTTAAAACTTTAGCTGTGGATTTCATTCTGAACGGCTTGTTTGCCATATATGAGAAAATAAAATGTCCCGGTGCGTCATTGACGTGGCCTTCTCCGGTGGTTGCAAAAGGCTCTATTGCTATGGCCTGGCCTTCCTCAAGCTTGAAGGGATCGTTGTTGTCGTAGTTAGGAATTGAAATTCCTGCGTGGAGATTGTTCTGCTCCAGGCTGTGCCCCATGAGATTGAAAATAGGATTGAATCCGAAATCGCTTATGGCCTCATGAACTGCAGCTCCGATTTTTCTAAGCTCAACGCCGTCTCTTACAGTTGCAATTGCGGCCTCAAGACCGGCGGCTGAAGCCTCAATCATTTCTGCGTTCTGGTTGATTTCATCCTGGGAAAACCTTTCGTCGATGTTTCCCTCAGCCATTATCGTAACCGCCGAATCGGCAATATAACCGTTAACTTCGGCCCCCAAATCGAGCTTTACCAGATCTCCCGCATGTATTACAGTTTCATCGTTGGCCGGTGAAGTGTAGTGCGCAGCTATTTCGTTAATTGACACGTTGCATGGGAATGCTATTCCGGCACCCTGCTTTAGAATTTCACTTTCAACATAGTCGACCAAATCAAAAACAAGGCATCCTTCCCTAATCATTTTTGACGCATCGCTACGTATTTTTGATACTATTTTTCCAGCCTTAATATAAGAATCCATCATAATCATCACTTTTTAATAATAAATATTATATGCAATGAGATTAATAATATTTTCTATATATAAATAAATTTGGAGGTAAATTATGGATATTCCAACTATACCTGATCAGACGTTTTATCTAATCGTTTTAATTATTGTAGCAATCGTTGTCATTATCGTGGTAGCCCAATGGAGAAAGGTTGCTCAGTCAAAAACTTCCGTAAACATGCTTGAAAAGGAAATTCAGCTTAAGAAAATGTCTATGGTTGAAAAGGATATTGAAACCAAAAGACTGATGGATAATCCAATCCCATTGCCAAAAGACCAGCAGGATTCCCTAAAGGCAATCAGGCAGTCAACCACTGATGTGAGAAACGAAATCGGATACCTGCACAGTGAAATCAACGAAAGGCTTGCAAGGCTTGAAGCTCAAACCGAGCAGAAAAAGCTTGAAAAGATGCTTAAGGAAATCGAAGCCAAGGAGAAGAAACTCAACAATAAGAAGTAGGTGTTAATTATGGATGCAATTGAAGCTGTTGCAGTAGTTATTTTAATAATAGCCATTTTGGTTTTAGTTTATTATTACCTGTTGAATACTCCAAAGACAATGGACAAGATTAAAAGCTATGTTCCGACAAGCGCTGATGCGCACATGAACGAGATTCTCGGTAAAAATGATGAATATGGTGATTTAAAGAAAGAAAAGGATTCCGAATCCATGACCAAAAGAATCAAGGTCAAGTTAAACGACATTGATATGTCCTCAATCAATACCGACGCCTTTTCAAACAAGCTAGATGCCTTTTTGGATGAGAAAAGCGATGAGCTGATTAAGGACTGGTCACTTGCAACGACCAACGACCTGGAAGAGCTTGAAGCCAAATTCCTTGAAACAACAAACTCCGTTGACGCACTTGACAAGGATTATCAGGAATTCAAGAAATCATCAAAGGAGTTCCAGGAAGCTACTGAAGAAAAACTCAATGATATCGATAAGAGAATTGAAGCTTTGGAAAAGTGATTCTTTTATCTTAATGTGTTTAATGTTGAAGAGATTTATTAAAAATCTCTCAAATTTCTATTTTCATCGAAAGTTTTATATATTATCTTAAATATAATATTAATATCGATTTATTTTCTGTTTTTTATAGCAGGGTGGGGTAGTCTGGTGATCCCGCGGGGCTCATAACCCCGAGATCCCTAGTTCAAATCTAGGCCCTGCTACTCTTAATTAAAATTCTCATGGCAAGTTAAAGACAGCTGCTGGTTATTTTAACTAAGGAAACTCCGCCCATCGCACAGACTATGGCATTGAAAGATGTATGCTGAGAAGCATGGCAATGGAGCAGAAACGACACGGCTTTTAATGGGTGACGATGATAGCTAATTGAGGACATTAAAAGAATCGGTGAAACGGCTATCCCATAGGATGCAAGAACAAAGTTGCTGATGATCGCTGTTGTAGGCAAGGTAGTTCGCTAAGACGAATGCTGTTAGAACAGAAGGTGGGTTACTCTTAACAGGCCATGAATTTTAATTATTTTTTCTTATTTTTTAAGTTTATATCTTTTATGGATTAATGGTAAAAAATCTTTTGAAAATCAACATAATTAAAAGGGATATTTGGATTTTGATATTGAAAAGAATTTTATATTCTAAAATTAATATTCATTATTATGTTTGCGGTTTCAAGGGATGAATTAAGGGATTTGATTATTGCGTTGATTGTGCTTTCATTCTGTTTTGCAATTTCAAATGTCGGATTCGATTTTCACGCTATCCTTTCTCTCCTGCATATTGTCATGTTCGGCGTAGGATTGGGATTTGTTGTCCATGAGCTTGGACACAAATACGTGGCAATGAAATATGACTGTGAGGCCGAGTTCGAGCTGTGGCCTTTGGGGTTGCTTATTGCATTTGTAACCTCTCTTATAGGAATCGTATTTGCATCACCTGGAGAAGCCAAGATTCATCCCGAAGATCTTCCCGATGAAATAAAGGGCAGAATATGAATTGCCGGACCGATGGCCAATATGAGCCTTGCATTGCTTTTTATTGTGATTGCTTTATTTTTATATCCTCTTTCATTGAACTCAAGCATATTTCATCTTCTTTTTCTTATTTTGCACTGTCGGCTTTTCCGTCAATAGCTTTCTTGCTGTCTTCAACATACTGCCCCTTTGGAGCCTGGACGGGACCATGGTCATGAAATGGAGTCCGAAATACAGGCTTGCGGCTTTTCTGCTTGCTGCCTTAATGATGCTTGCATCCGTATTTGTCGGAGCTGAAAACATGGTCATGATGTTTATCTCATAGGGCTTTTTTTATTAATTCAACTTTTCTTCAATTTTTCTTTAAACTTTATAATGTATGATTGATATAATATAATTAAGTTTTATTGGATATCAAATTTTGGTGATATTATGAGTTTGATTATAGCATATATGGGTAAAAAAGGCTGCGTAATGGCCGCAGATAAAAGAAAAATAGCTTATTTCGGCGATAAGGATGAATTAAATGTTTTGGAAAGTGAACTGTATAGTGGAACTATTCAAAATGATGATGAATTGGCAAAAAGGGCAGAGGAGTTGAATGTTGCGGTTAAAATCACTGACGGCTCAAGCAAACTCTTGGAAATTGGAGAAATCATTCGGGGTGAAGTGAGCTCCAAAGGAACCTTCCAGACAAAAAGAAGAAGGGTTTATGGCACGACCAATGGCTATCAGCTTGTTGAACTGTTGGGTGCTCAAACCCAGTCCCGTAAGGCAGGAAACAATGGAGTAATCCTCTTTGGAAACAAATATGCAAAGAAACTGGCTCAAGAACTCCTTTCAAGAAAATGGGAAGCTTCCCAGAATCTGATGAAAATGCGTGAGATCTTTGAGGAAATCTTGTCTGAAGTCTCTTTAAAAACGCCAACCGTCGGTGACACATTCGATGTTATTGTAAAACATCCGACATATTCCGAAACGACCGCCCAGATGAATTTAAACAGGACAATCGACCAGGACATTAAGCTTTTGGCAAGATTCAGGCAGGACCTTGTTGAAAAGCTGGTCCGGCAAAACCTTGAAATTGAAATGTCCTACAAGATCATTGACAACGGAGACATCGGACGTGTTGTCGACATTAATGGGAATGAGTTAAAGGTTCAGCTGAATGATAAGACCCAGGCTGTTGATGAAAACTGGCAGCAGACGGCTGCACCGGGACATAATGTTGTGATGTATGCTGAAAGTGATGATGTGAAGCTCAAGGATAAGGTCATTATTAAGGATGAGAAATTATGCCTTAAAAAGGACAAGTCCCCTCTCAAATGTGATGTAATCCTGTGCACGTTATAGGATGAAGTCAATGTTTTAATGCCATCACTTTTTTGATTTATTTTTCATTAATCTATTTTTGATAGATGATTAATTAAATGAGACATATTAATCATAATCTATTGATTAATTATGCGTTTCTTTAATATTATCGTTTTGGAGTTTTAAAATTATCATTTATTGTCAACCGAATAGATTAATCAGCTAATATTTCAAATCTTTCACATAGTTTTCAAGAAGCCAGTATAATTCCTCTTTGGTTTTCGTTTGAAAAATCTTTTTTTTGACTTCCACGCTTCTGTGGAGGTTTTTCATGTAGTAAGCGGCGTTTATCCTCAGCTTGTGCATCAGCACCTTGTCCTGGTAGTTTTCACAAAGCATTTCGGAGTGCCTTTTAAACATCTCAAGCTTTTCTTTTGATGAAACCCTTTCGGGCTTCCTTCCGTTTTCCAGATATTCTATGCACTGCTTTACGAGCCACGGATTTCCCAAAACTCCTCTTCCAATCATCACTGCATCGCAGCAGGTCAGGTCAATCATCGCCTTGGCGTCATAGCAGCTTCTAACATCTCCGTTTCCTATAACTGGTATTGACACGTTATCCTTAACGTCTTTGATTATTGACCAGTCGGCAGCCTCGTCGTACCTTTGATTTCTTGTGCGGGGATGGACGCTTATGGCTGACGCTCCTGCCTCTTCGATAATTTGTGCGATTTCAACCGCATTGTTTTCATCCCAACCACTCCTTATCTTTGCCGTAACTGGAATCTGGACAGTATTTACAACTGTCTTTATGATTTGCGAAACGTTATCTGGATTTTTAAGCAGTGCGCATCCTGCCCCTGACTTGATGGCTACTTTTGTAACGGGACAGCCCATATTGATGTCGATTATGTCCGGCCTCATGTTATCGCAGATGTATTTGGATGCGATTTCAAAGCTTTCGGGCTCTGAGCCGAATATCTGCTGTGCTATCGGCCTTTCAAAATCAGTCATATGAAGCATTTCTCTTGTTTTTCTATTTAGGTGCATGACTGCTCTTGTAGATACCATTTCGGTTTCTATCAGTCCGCAGCCCATTGCTTTGACTATGCTTCTGAATGATGAGTCGCATATGCCTGCCATCGGAGCCAAAACAATTTGATTTGCAATTTCTACATTGCCTATTTTCCACTTCATGCTAATATAATATTTTCAGGATAATGACTAATTAAATTTTGTAGAAATCCTCATTTTTCGCCGGCAGTTTTGTAAATATTATCGGAACCATCACAATCGCAATGGCCAATGCATAAATTATCGCCATGCTTATAGGGTCTTCTCCTGAAAGAGTTGATAAAACTCCCTGAATCCAGAGTCCAAATATGCACACAGGCAGAATATACTTTATTACAGCTTTCCATATTTTTCCTACTTTGATTCTTGAATGTTTATTCAGGGTTTCAATCAGTTTGTCGAAGTTATAAATCCATCCGAATATGATGCATTCAAGAAGAACTGCGAATAATAATGCGGTATTGTTTAGGAAGGCATCGAAGACTCCCAATATCATGCTTCCGGCACCTGTTGCAAATATTGATGATATTAAAGTGCCGAAAATACAGACGATTGTTGCGGTCTTTTTGCGTGAGAAATTGAACTTGTCTGAAATTGAGTAGCACACTCCTTCAAGAAGGGCGATGATTGATGTGATTCCCGCAAAGAGTATGCATAAAAAGAACATTGGAGCGATTATGTTTGATGTGGATCCCATTATATTGAACACCTGCGGAAAAACCACGAATGCTAGGCCTGTTCCTTCAGTTACCAGCTCGTTGAATGGTATTCCGCTTGTCAATGTCATGAATCCCAGTATTGAAAAGATTCCGATTGAATTGAAGACTTCAAATCCTGAGTTGGAGAATGCCACGATTAATGCGTTGTCCACCAGTTTTGAGCCTTCGGGCAGGTAGCTTGCGTATGTCAGTGCTATGGCCATTCCCAGACTTAATGAGAATACGATTTGACCGAATGCGGCCAGCCATACATTCAAATCGGTCAAAGCAGACCAGTCGGGAGTTAATAACTGTGAATATCCTATGGATGCTCCGGGCAATGTCAGTGAATAAATTACGATAACCACAACGATTATGCATAGCAATGGCAACAGGATTTCACTTACACGGCCGATTCCAGCATTCAGATCCCTTTTTATGATTTGCCATGTCGTAAACCAGATGGCTATTATTGCGGCTAAAACGGAGGGGACTATTGTGAAAATTCCTGAAATTGAATCGTTTGACTGTAGAACGGTATTTGTGAAGAATGTGTCGGGGTTTGACCCCCAGGCTTTGGTAAAGCTCAATATTACATAAATCAGGTCCCATCCGACAACGCAGACATAGTAAGTAGTTATTAAAAACACGACCGTCAGGACGAACCACGCAACCGGCTCTAATTTATTATGCACCTTAAAGAGTATCTTTGAAAGGGATGTCTTGAAACGGAATCCGACTGCGTATTCAACTAGGACAAATGAGATTCCCAAAAGGAATAGTGACACAAGATATGGTATCATGAATGATCCTCCGCCGTGGGAGTATAATACGTTCGGAAAACGCCATATGTTTCCAAGTCCGACTGCAGATCCTATCATTGCCAAAATAAATGTTATGTTGCTGTTCCATTGTCTTTCATCTGTCATAAAATATCACTTATTATGATATATTGTAGGCACTGATAGTTAAACTTTAGGCTAAAAAAAAGAAAAGGAGGTTAATGATTATAATCCGAGTTTGGAGAATAAATCATTAAGTGAAAAGCCGCCGGCCGTGTTGTTTCCAACAAATTCGGTGACCTTGCTTGAATAACTTTGTACATCGCCCTGCACAGCCTGGACTCCGCCAATACTGGTTGCAAGGTTTTCAATGCTGCTGTTCGTCATGTTTATGTTGTTGT
Source organism: Methanobrevibacter millerae (assembly GCF_900103415.1). NCBI lineage: Archaea > Methanobacteriati > Methanobacteriota > Methanobacteria > Methanobacteriales > Methanobacteriaceae > Methanobrevibacter > Methanobrevibacter millerae. Next base: position 30,686 of record NZ_FMXB01000015.1, on the reverse strand, counting down.
TTACAGTGTAATTGTAGATAATGTTTACGATTGTCGTGTGATCTGTAATGTTTCCGGTTTGAACAGTTTCCTTAACGTCATCCACAAGCTTTGTCAGGTCGTCGGCACTGACGTTATCGTTTTCAACGATTGCAGCTTCGGTGTAGATTTCCTCGTTTGCTGCCTCTTTTACGGTTTCAGGAATTTCGACGTTTGTAACCTCTTCATAGGAGTTCATGATTCCGGCAAGTGCGGATTCACCGGTTGCCTGTACTGGACTTGTTACGTAGACGTGTCCGTGGGTAATTCCAGCGGATTTAAGGGCTGAAATGTACATGTCGGCAGTTATGGTCGTAATCTTTGATGTGTCCACAGTCACCTTGATGTTTCCCTGTTCGCTTAAGTCAACAAGTGCAGATGAGAATATCTGATTTGAATTGTAGGTCTTGTGAGTTATCGTACTTGCGATCTTGTTCACTTCATCTGCAGTAATAACTTTTGATTCGATGCTGTTTACCTTAAGGTTTGATTGCTGAGCAAAGAAGTTGTCAACAACTGATTTGTATTCGCCATTATGATACGTAGTTTCACCATAGGTAATTACAGTCTTTTCTGATTGGGCTGAAAAGCCTGCAGGAACTGCAATAGCTATGACAACAATTGATAAGATTATTATACCAATTAAAGATTTGCGCATAATTTTCACCTCTCTAACTTATAATTATTACAAGTAGTATATAAATGTTTATGTTGATAAGTTGTGTGTATATTTAAATGTTTTTGATTTTATAATATATTAATAAGGTGTAACCGTGCTGACGAGTGATGAAGTAATTGAAATATCCCGTAAAATGGAGCATGCAGATATAGACGTTAAAGCCACAATAGAAAAGGCCGCAATCGCAGGCTATCTTGGCGAAAAGCATTTCTACTGCAGTGTCATTCAAAATTCCTCATTCACCTATCCTGTAGACAGGCTTTTGGGTGACAATCCGCCGAAAATCGAACTGGACAATTTTTATTTTGATTTGATTTCAAGGGCATTGGACGATGAGGGCATCTACATCTCCCTTGCCTATTGCAGTCCTGAAATGAGAGTTCCTCAAGAATATGTTGATGAGGTCATTGAATATGACGATTATGACCTTGATGAGGATGACCTGTACTTTGAAAGGCAATTTACATTAATTACTGCTGATGAAGTCAAGGTCTTTAAGATTTTTGAGGAAGAGGGGATTTCCGGCCACAGGCGAACCGACGACATCGGATTGATCGTAAAGTATGCTGACGGCAAATACTCCTCCTACTTTGCTGTGAGGTCAACCGAGCTGTGCATGGCAACCCTTCAGGTATTTCCGCTGAGCCAGAATTATCCGAAAGAACATGAGTTTTCATTTTTAAATCCGATCAATAAGCTGTTGGTTGAGATGATTAACAATGTGGTTGTTTTGAATGACTGATTGTTTCTATTTTTTCGATGTCGCATTCCAGCATTAATGAGACATTCTCGGGGGAATAGTTATTTAAGAGTTTTTTAATTAATTCTTCTTCTTTCTGTTTGATTCCTCTTTTAATTCCTCTTTCTTCTGCTCGCCATAGCATTCCGTCTATTCTTGCGTTTCTTATTTCTTCTTCTAATGGTCTTAACACTATTTCTGACATTTTTAGTTTCTCCATTTTTGTGTGTTTTTGGTATGAGAATTTTTAATTTGGTGTATAAATTTTGTTAATATAACAATCCTTTCATTATCTACTTGAGCAAATATTGATTTGATGGATCGAAATTTGGTGGATGCATTGTTTGAATGATGGGGAATAATTGTCAGGTATCATCAACATTAATTATGTATTTACTATTATTAACCGGTATTTTCAACGGACTACAAATTGTAGCCGTTTCAATACCTTCCTTTTTGCCGGATTTTTACTCTTATTAAGAATTCTAACAATATCTATTAGTGAAAAGAGGTATTTTATATTCCATATTTCAGATATTATTTTGGAAGTGCGGAATCGGGTTTTGTTATTCTGCTGGAGTTTCTGTATTGTTTTTTATTTTTTGTACTTTTTCGATGTCGCATTCAAGCATTTCAGCTACTTTTTTGGCATCATGTGTTTTGAGAAGGATTTTAATCATTTCCTCTTCTTTTTTTCTTGCTCCGTTTTTTTCCCCTATTTTAATTCCATTTTCTTCCCCTATTTTTATTCCTCTTTTTTCACCGTTTTCTTCTCCTCTTTCTTCTGCTCGGGTTAACATTCCGTCAATTCTAGCGTTTCTTATTTTTTCTTCCATGGACCTTTTTTGTGTTATTGACATGTGTAATTTCTCCTCTATAATATCTATATTGGCTTGTTTTTTAACATATTTGCTTGCCCATAATATTAGGCATGATTGTGCAACTTCTGATAATGAATTAGAAATTTCTAGTTCATCATAGATTTCAGACAGTTCTACTACTAAATTTTCTTTATTAATTTCTGTATCAAAGGATGGTAGCCAAATCAAATCAAGTACATCAAATGGTGTGATTTTCTTGTCATTTTCTAATTTATATTTCAAATTATTTAAATTTGTTTCACCATTTTGGAATTTTGTAATGAAAAAATTTGGGGTGAAAGCATCCCTGTAATTTAGATATACTGTTTTTTTAACAGGTAATTTTCCAGTGTACATTATGAATGGTTCGACATCTTTGAGGGTAGCACGATGTAGTGTAGTGATATAGTCTAAATCCCTTGCTAATTTTTCTTTATTAAGAGTGGAATGATGTTCTATATTAACCAAACTGCCGTCTTTGCGTTCGTAAACGGAATCCATTCTTAAATTTTGAAAAGCTTTTGATACTACTTTTGTATGTCCCCAATGTTCAATGTCTTTATAGTTAGTAATGTATTCTGGAAATTCTTCTATGCTGATTACACATTCATTGTAAATTGTATCTTCAGTATCATACTTTTCAGGCCAGTTTGATTTATTTTTTTCATCTTTCATTTACTTCACCACCATCAAGTTTGTGGTTTTAATATTGGATTTAAATACATATAAATGTTTTGTTTTTGATTTTGAATGTAATAAATTCTATTCTGAAGTAAATATTTACTTTACATTGTAATTTTACAAAATGAGGACAATTTTACTCACTTATTGAATTTTCATTGTCTCAGGGAAATAGTTATCTCACAAGGTAATATTCGTCTCTCCCAATTACATTGGATAAATTTCTCAAATTGACTTTATCTTTACTAAATTTTATATATAAAGTAAGATATATATCACACTTATAGTGGATTTTTAAATGCTGCTATGTTTACACAATTAGCATAAAAAGGGGGTGAAAATATCAAAAAGTTAGGTAATAAGTTGTTGTTTACTCTAATAATATCGCTAATGCTTTTACTATCATTGAGCGCGATTTCTGCCGAGGATAATTCAACTTTACTTGCATCGAGCATAGATTCAACGGACGTACTGATGGCATCTCCTTCACTGACGGTTCATGTCAATGATTCATATGTCGCCAGTGCGAACACCTGGACTGAAGACGGGGTAAATCTGGCCAATGCAAGCGTTTCGGTTTATGATTCGTCTAACGAATTGGTATTTTCAGGATTAACAAACAGTGAGGGTAATGTGGTTGTTTCCAATTTAAATCCAGCGAAATATAACGTTGAGATTAAATATTCCACCTATGAGACTTATGTTGAAAGCGTGGATCTGTCAACTCAAAGCACGGCCCTGCTGAATTACATGTTCATTCCTGATATACTTTTGCTGGTGGATTACAATTCCCACAACGAAAAGGTTGACGTATTAATGGAAATGTCCAAAAGGGTTGCATATATAAGCACAACGGACTATGACAACACCAGGGAATGGCTCGTTGACTACGCCAAGTTCATTCACCTGGACATGTTCAGCGAAGGTGCCTATCATACTTTAACCGGGGAATACTTGAAAAAGATTCTTGAAACCTCTCCGGCAAACATTAATTATAACGTGGCATATACCTTCGGTGTGTATTCCGAAAGCATTTTAAACGCAACCGGAATCCATATCACGGGCGCAAGCGCAGAAAACAATACGTATCATACCATAGAAAACACTTATGTCGGTTCATATTTCCAGGCTGAAGACATTGAGGATTCATCCGTTTTGAACGACAACATGGCAAATTACTTCAAATACGTATGTTACCTGATTGATTCGGACAAATACGCTGACCCGACATTGGATCCTAAAAACGCTCCGCTGATGAGTCCTGAATGTGGTTTCTACCATCCTGATTTGGGAATCTACACAATCGTTCCCGAAGCGGAGTTAATCAACAAATGGATTCATGACAATCCGGGTTACGACGCAGACGGTCATGGAAGCCTTAACTGGATGGTTGAAGATTATCCGAACTGGCTTGAAAACACATTGGATCCTACGGAGCTATTCAAATCATTTGAAAAGGAGTATATTGACAAAATCGCTTACGACAAACCGTTCATAGCTATTGCTACCTACTATTCTGGTGGCGGCGTTGTAGATGCCTTAATCAGAAGCTATGAGGCAGAGGGAAGGGCAGCATTTAACGTATTCAAGACAGGCACCATCCCTCCTATGGCTTCAATCTTAAACAAGATCACTAAGGTTTCAACAGTGGGCATCTCAGCGATCACGTCACTTTATAGCTGGTCCTTAAATTATGCAAACGGTTCCGCTCAGGGCGATTTGGAAGATATCGATCTTGCAGTCCTTAAAGGTGTTTATGACATTTCCGAAACAAGTTACAATAACGAGCTCGGTCCTCAAATCGAATGGACGTTTTCAGTAACCTATCCGAGTTTTGAAGGTGTCTACGGACCTATAGTCCTGTCCTACGTTGACGGAATGGGAAAATCCCACGTTATTCAAAGCGGCGTAGACAAGATGGTCAAGTTGGGCTGCCAGTGGGCCGATTTGAAGGAAATGGACAATGCTGATAAGGTCATTTCAATAGTGCTTTACAATTATCCGCCGGGAAAGGCAGAAATCGGAGCTTCCTATCTGGATGTGTTCCAGAGTACATATGATTTATTGTTCCAGCTTCACGAAGCGGGCTTTGATGTGGGCGACCTCTCAGACATTCCTTCACTGTACAATTTGACTGAATTAATCGTAAAGTTCGGTAACAAGGGTACCTGGGCCAAAGGTTTGTTAAATGATTACGTTGAGGAGAATTTCGATGATTTGATGGCTCACCATCAGCTGATTGACTTAAACCAGTTCTACGAGCTGACCGCAAACATCAATCCTGATTTGTATGAATGGATGATTGACCGCTGGGGCGACGGACTCGGAGAAATCATGGTCTACAATAATACTTACATTGTCATTCCTGGTTTATGGTTCGGCAATGTCTTCATTACTTTCCAGCCTTCAAGAGGATGGGAAGAGGTTCAGAACTATCACGACCTGTCCCTGCCGCCTCATCAGCAGTACGTTGCATTTTACGAATGGCTCGACCAGGTCATAGACGTCAATGCGATAATCAATATGGGTACTCACGGAACCCTCGAATGGCTTCCGGGAAGAAACATAGGCGTAATGGAAGGGGACTGGACCTTTGAGCTGACATTAACTCCTACGGTCTATCCGTATATCGTTTCAAACCCTGGGGAAGCTATGGTTGCACGTGACAGAATCGCTCCATTGATGATTACTCACATGACTCCTGCAATGGTTTCATCAGCACTGTACGGCAATTATACTCTGTTATACGAATACATTGCCCACTACAGGGACCAGTCAAAGCTCAACGTAACTACCAATGCTGAGGAATATAAGCTTTTAATTATTGACCTGGCTCCTAGCTTAGGTTTTAGAGTTTATAATGAGTCCAATCAGACATTTGATGATTATGTGGCCGAACTGCACTCATACCTTGAAGGCATGCAGGACGATTTCTATACCTACGGTCTTCACCATCTGGGTAAGGTTCTGGAAGGCTATGAACTGATTGAAGAGGTAATAACGGTTACGACTTCCCAGACTACAATATACAATCACATACTGGCTCATTTCTTCCCTGAACTGGACGGCATGAACTTCTATGAGGATATCCGTCACGTGGAGAAATACGCCTTAGTGGAAGATGTCGTTACGGCATTCTTAAGGGAATACGTGACAGCGCTGGTTTGCGGAACGTCCGTTGAAGCCTTGAACAAGGAGTATAATATATCTGTGGGCTCTGCCCTTTATAACGATACCTTGTATGCCGCAAGCGTCATTGTAAATATCGAGAACAATAATGAATGGGCAGCCATTATAAAGGCATTGGAAGGCGACTACGTGCTTGCAGGACTCTTTGCCGATCCTTCATACAGTGACTCAATCCCGACAGGTTATGACGGTTTCGCTTCGGATTCAACGAAAATGCCTTCAAAGTCAGCCTACGCATCAGCAGTCAAAATCGTTGACTTGCTCCTGGCCGACTACATGGAAGAGCATGGCGAATGGCCTAAATTAACTGCATTAATCCTCTGGGGTACCGAAATATCAAGAACCGAAGGTATCGGACTTGCAGAATTCATGTACTTCCTCGGATGCAAGCCTGTATGGGCTGAAAACGGCAAGGTCATAGGAGTTGAAATGATTCCTTTAAGCGATTTGACTGTTGAACTTCACAACGGAAGCGTTGTCAACAGGCCTAGAGTCGACGTGCTTGCAAGCATAGTAACGAGCAACAAGGACTGGCTCACGTGGCTTTTAACCAGTGTCAATCTGGCCATGAACGCCGAAGGCGAAGATTACTCACAGAATTACATCAAGCTCCATTATGAGCAGAACGGCATTAAGGATAGGCTTTATGGTCTTCCTGGAGCAATTCTCGAAGGTACTGGTATGAGTAATTTTATTCCAAGTACTTCAGACTGGAATATCGAAACGGTTAACGAAGAGGCAACAAGCATTTACCTTGACAAGGTTTCATTTGCATGGAACATGGATGAGAAAGGTAACATTGTTGTGACTGCCCAGAAAGAAGCTTATAAAACATTACTCTCACAGGTCGATTTGATTACTCAGAACTTCGACAGTACCTGGAGATTCATCGATTCAGACGATTACTACGACTGGTTCGGCGGACTCTACAATGCCGCACGTACCCTTGGGGCAAATCCTGACACTTCATTCGTTGACATAAGGAATCAGAACAATTACGTTGCAAGAACCTATGAAGAGGAACTGGACTTTGAAATCCGTTCAATGATTTTAAATCCTAATTACTACAATGCGCTTGTCGGAACTCAGGCAGGATCTCTGTCTTACGCTAAAAACATGGAAAACCTTTACGGAGGTTTAATATTAAGCGGAGGCAAGCTTAACGCTGAGCTCGGTAATCAGATTGCAAATACCTACAACGGTCTCACCGGTACGGTACAGTCAACCGCTCAGGCCGCCGCATGGCAGAGCATGGCCGCATGGATGTTTTACCTAAACGACCAGGGCGTATGGGACGGTGACGCACAGGCGGTTCAGAAACTGGCTGACAACATCATCAAGATGGCTATCCAGTACGGTGTCGCATGCTGTCACCACACATGTAAGAACCTGGACTTCAACATGAAAATCATTCAGGCAAGCTCACTTACTCCTCAGGAAAAGGCAAAATATGCTGAAATCCTCTCACAGGCTACACTTACCGATCCGTTATACGTTGCAGATGACGCACCTACAGACGGTGACGGTCAAAGCGAATCAAATCCTTCATCAGAAGAGATTCTGGTTAACGGAACCACTGAGGAAAACGGACAGTCCACGGGAGGCACTGCAGGCGTAAGTCCTGTAGGCGATCAGCCTTCAACTTCACAGGCCGACGCAAGCGCTTCATCTTCATCAGCATCCGACGCCTCACAGGCTAATGATGCTTCCCAGTCAAACGACGCAGCTGAAGACGCTTCACAGGCAAGCGACTCAAAAGCTTATGAGATTTCCAAAAGCTCACCTGCAAAAAGCAGCAGCGTGGAATCAAGCATGCCTATAGTTGTAATCATTGCGGTTATTGCTCTTATTGCAATATTCCTCATAGGTTATACAAGAAACAAAAACGATTTCGATGATTATTAAAATCATCAATTTTTCTTCTTTTTTTAGCAATTTTTAAATATGGTTTAATTACATAAATAAACTTATGATACATTTTTTTTCATCAAATGTATTATATTAAAAAATTTATGATGTGGTTAATGTGATTAAAAAACTAAATATGATTTTAATCTTATTATTGCTGGTATTCGTTTCATTGGGTGCTGTAAGCGCAGCAGACGATGCAAATGAAACTCTAGCCATTAATGAGATTTCTGATGATGGCGGTGAGATTCTCTGTGCAGAGTACACTGTAACTCCATCCAACTACAATCAGTACTTCTCATCCAAGGGTGAGCTGATTGATTCAAAGGTCAGTGCTGGAGATACCATAACTCTTTCAGGCGAATTCTCATCAAAGAACTTTACGGTAACTAAAAATATTACCCTTCAGGGTTCCGGAGCTACCATTAAAAACGGTATTGTAAAGCTTACCAAAACGGCATCCGGAAGTGTAATACGTGACTTGAAAATTATAAACGTCGGAGATAAGCTTCAGGGTATCTATATCAACGGAGCTACCAATTGTCTCATTGACAATAACGTAATCAACAATACGGGTATTTCATCCTATCCAATCTGTTTAAATGAAGGCTCTGACTTTAACAACATTACAAACAACGTCCTCCAGACTATGGGCGCTGCTTACGGACACGGTACAAGGTCAACTTCCATAATAGTTCTTGGAAGTGCGGACAACAATTACATTGCAGGAAACACTCTCTACTGTGATGACGCCAACGGTATTTACCTGTCAAGCTTTGCCGGCGGAGATTTTAAGGGAGGAGAATCCTATAACAATTATATTTACAACAATGATATCTATTATCTTGTAAACACTACTTCCTGGGCATACGCCATTCAGATGATGGGCGGAAACAATACGGCTGATTCAAACAGGATTTATAAGGCCTACAGAGGTATTTCCTCTTCCAATTTCCCGTCAAACAAGGCTATAAACAATGTGATTTATGTTGCAGGTACCGATTTCTCAACTCATGCTGTAACAGGCGGTGATTACGGTATTGCACTTGCATCAAACGCAACAATCAGGAACAACACCATTAACGGTATGTTTGTAGGTGCAGGAATTTCAGCCGGTGACGGTTCTGTAATTGAAAATAATTTCATCAACGCTACAAAAGGATACGGTATGGACATTTCCGCAAACGACGTTGTCATTCGTGAAAACGAAATCTACACAACCGCAAGCGCAGGTATTCACCAGCAGGGTAAATATGAAGGAATCGTTGTGGACAGAAATGTAATCGTATCTGACAGCGGTATCGGTGTTCTGCTTTCAAAAGCATCCAAAACAAAATATCCGTCCAAAATTACCATTACAGGCAACAATATCACGACTTCAAACGAATATATAATCAATGCCGCAGATGCGGACAAGAATTCCTGGGTAATCAAGGATAACGCAGGTACCGGTAAGATCATGACTCCTGCCGGTGAAGTGGACCCAAGCGTTCCGGACTTTGTATTTAACGGAACTACCCACGTAATCACTCCTGCAAATTATCATAACTTCATTGACACTGACGGAAACCTTAAAAACGACTTTGTAAGTGACGGGGACATATTATTGTTCAATGGTACATTTGACAACAAGGAAATCCTTTTATCCCTAAGCGTTAAGGTAACTGCAGACAACGCAACCTTCAACAACTCAACGTTCATAGTCACTTCCGATTCCGTATGGATTGAAAACCTGACTATTGTCAACAGGGGAGCTGAAAGGTACAACGCATGGGCAATTTTCGTTGCAGACACTCAAATCGTTAAAATCACAAACAACAACATTGTTGTTTTCGATCCTGCAGCTGCATATGCCATTTACGTATTCCAGTCATCAAAGGTTTACGTTGATAACAACGTATTGATGTCACACGGTGAGTCACTGACTTACACTTTACTCGGATACGGCGCTGAAAATTGTGAATTTGTAAACAACACTGTTTCCTGTATCGGTACTGGCCAAATCCATTCATTTGAAGACGCAAGAGACATCAACGCAAACGATTCAGAAACCTGCATCGGTGTGTGCATCGGGCACTGTCTGGGTGATGTTCTTCAGTACCACTGCCTTGACGGAACCAACATAGTTCCTGAAATCTACAGGACATACGGCATTTTAATGATTAAATCATCCAACAACACCGTAGATTCAAATGACGTTTACGTATCCTCACTTGTCAACGAATCCCTTGTTGTAAACTCAACGAATTCACTTGTGGGAATCGACTTCTACTATGACTGTGACAACAACGTTATTTCCAATAATAAAATCCTTGTTGAAGGTAACGACAATTACCTCTACGGCGCAGGCGCAATCGCATATCCTACAGGACAGCCTGGTTCATCCACTGCCGTAAACAACAAGTTCATTGCAAACAACATTACAGTTAATGGTTTCAACGTTGTTGAAGGACTTATATTCGGACAGGGATGCGCAGACACTCTCGTTAAGGACAACAACATCAATTTAAGCGTTGACTACACCGCTTACGGAATCACTCTTGAAATGTCCGGAAAATCCACAATAGAAAACAACGTCATTAATATGGATGCCGGAGCAGGATACGGAATTGAAGCCTACGATTCAGACAACAACACCATTAAAAACAATATTATTTCCGGTGTAGGTAAAATAATTTCAGGAATTGCAGGCATCAACGCTGACAATAACGTGATTAAGGATAATGAAATTACCTCAAACGGTACTGGTGAAAACCTCGGTTTCATATTGAAGGACAGTGTAAAAGCTGATAATTCAGGTATATTTTTGGCCGGAAAATCAACCAACAATGAAATTACCTATAATGCAATTACTACTGCTGAAGGCTATCCGGTTTACTTATCAAACGAATCAACCGGAAACACAGTAACAGACAACTATCTTAAAGGCGCTGAAGGATCAGGTGATGCAGGCGTTACAAACCCTTCTGCAAACACTGTTAAAGATAATTACGCAGCAGACTTTAAAAACGCAACCATGGAAGATGCAACGGCCGAATACCTCGGTTCATTTGATATCGTACTGAACTGTGACGTTGAAGGCGCTGAAGTGCTTTTCACATTGGATAACTTAATAATTGCAAATACGACAACCAACGGCACTCAAACCGTTGTCAGCTATAAATTAAATAAGAATACCAATGTCGGAAACTACACTCTCAAGGCCACCTTATCCAAGGAAGGATACAAAACTGAAGTCGTAACTGCCAATCTGGAAATTACAAAAGCCAATTTCACGGTTAATGTGGACGATGTTACTGCAAAGGCAGGTTCTAAAGTTCCTCTTGTTGCAACCGTAATTACCGCTGCCAACGATACCCTTGCAGGAATTGAAGTTAAATTCTACAGAAACGCACAGTATGTAGGATCAAACAAAACCGATGATAACGGTATTGCTACTTTCCTTTCAACAATTCCTGCCGGTTTGAATGATGGAAACTACACGATTTTAGCTGTTATTTCTGAAAGCGACAATTATGTGCAGAATTCAGGTGACGGCGTTTTAACCGTCAGCAAAGACGCAAAGGAATTCACTCAAATCGAAGCTTCCGACGTTGTGATGTACGTTAAGGACGGAACAAGGTTTGTCGGTACGTTGAAAGACATGAACGGCAATCCTATAGCTAACGTCAACGTTACAACAACAATCAACGGCGTTACCCGTCAGAGACTCACCAATTCATCCGGTCAGTTCTCCTTTGCTTTAGGTTTAAACAGCGGTGAATATCCTGTAGAACTGGTCTTTGAAGGAAACGACAAGTATGAAGCATGTTCTGCAAACGCAACAGTAACCATAAAATCAGCTGTTCAGGGTAATGATATCGTCATGATGTATAAAGACGGAACAAGATACTACGCTGCAGTGCTTGTTGACGGAAAACCTGTATCTGATGAAACTCTCAGATTCAACATCAACGGTGTTTTCTATGAAAGAACAACCAATGCTGCAGGTACGGCCAGCTTAGCCATTAACTTAAACCCTGGGAACTACACAATCACGGCCGAAAGGGTTAAAACCGGTGAAATGGCAAGCAACCAAATCGTCATCAACCCGCTGATCGTTGAAAACCATGACATTGAAATGTATTATAAAAACGGTACCGGCTACACAGTTAAAATCATCAAGCAGGACGGCACTGTAGCCAAAGCAGGTGAAGTTGTAACCTTCAACATCAACGGTGTTTTCTACAACCGTACAACCAACGATGAAGGTATTGCAAGGCTTAACCTGAACCTGGAACCTGGTCAATACATTATCACTGCTGAATATAAAGGTCTGATGGCTTCAAACAACATCACAATCAAGCCTGTGCTTAACGCAACCGATCTGACCAAATCATATTCAGAGAAAAAGGCATTTGAAGTTTCATTAGTTGACGGCCAGGGCAAAGCACTACCTAATACCAACGTCACTTTCAACATCAACGGTGTCTTCTACACTCGTACGACCGATGATAGCGGTATTGCAAGGCTCAACATCAACCTGATGGCTGGAGAATACATCATAACTTCATCATACAATGGTGCAAACATAGCAAACAAGGTAACCGTCACTCCTTAGGGGTTAAATTCAATTTAACCTCTTTTATTTTTTAGATATATGGATTTTGACGATTCATTTTTATTGTTAAATTCTTTTTTTGAATTTTTACAATAATTCCTTTTTTTAATTAAATTTTTACCTTTTCATTATAATATTGATTTAATAAGGTTATATTCAAAAAGAAGGTTATATTGTACGAAAAAAAACTAAATAATTTATATACTTCCTTTAATAAATAAAATATTGTAAAAAAATTCTCAAAAATTTTTTCAAAAGAAAATAAAAGGTGTTGAATTACGTGGAAAAAAATGATTTTAATACAGAAATTTCATTAGAAGAACTAGTAAATAACATGATGCAAGAAATAAATCATAATCCTCGTGATTTTTGTTTTCGTTATGTTGTTTCTGAATATCCAAAAGAAGCACATGAGATTTTTGAATTCCCTGGTGAATATTTGGACACATGTGGTACAGATGCATTTACTGAGGATGGAAGAAATTTAGTAATGGATTGTGCACAGTTAATAATGCCTAAGGGAGACATAACCTGCAAATCCACCATTAATGTAGAACATCAAACTTCTCCTTTAATACAGGAAAAAATAGGTATAATGTATGATTATAAGTTATATTTGATTAATCAAACTAATCTGCCTTCAAATTCTATTGTTATAACAAATATTGACACTGAAAATCAAGTAATATATTGTGAATCTCATGATCAGATATTCAAGATACATTATATAGTTCTTGATGAAGAAAATATTTCAAAAAGGTTATCAATGTTAACAAACAAAATAGAATCTAAAGAGAAATTATCTCGTAGCGAAGCATTAAACATCACTGTCGTTGCTATTTTCGTTAAAAAAGAATTTGGTAAGGATACATTAGAAAAATTATCCGTTCTTTTTTCACAAATTGAGGAAATTGAAGAACAACTTCAATATGACATACATCAAGTTCTTAAAAAAATGATTAAGTATTATTTCAGTGATGATGAGGCTAAATGTGGGGAGTTGTTATTAATGATATCTGAAGCTGTGTTCCGTCAAAATCCTGAAGGATTGGTTCCTAAAGAAACTTATGAACGTAGAATTGCTAAATTGTATGAAAGAATTGAATTAAGGGATTCACTGCGTGAGAAAGATGCTTTAAAAATTGAAAAGCAGGATAGGACTATCGAAGAACAGGATAGGACTATTGAAAAACAACAAAAAAGGATAATTGAATTGGAAAGACAATTGTCCAAAGAAAATGGTTTGATTAAAGGATGAATTTTTCATCCTTATTTCTTTTTTTCATGTAGATAACATTAGTGTTATTTTCATTTTTATTGATTAATGTTTACCATATTGATTTTTCATCTGATTAAATTGTATTGTTTTATATGATGTATGATTTTAATCATGGCTATTTTCAATTATTCTGGTTTGTTTTTTTGTCCGAAAAATCGGCTTTTTTCTCATCACGGAAATTTCAAAATCGATAATTTTTTTAAAAGATTAACATAAAAATAAAACTCATGAAAAGGGTTTTTAAATTCATTGAAAAATATTATTTCATAATAGTATTGCTTGCCGTTGTCATTTCATTATTCTATCCGAATTCGTTCAAATGGGTTTTAAGCAATTATAACGGCATTAATGTATTGAATCTGTTATTGAGTATCATTCTTTTTACAATGGGAACTACATTAAAGGCTGATGACTTTGTCAATGTGTTTAAAAATCCCAAAGAGATTTCCGTTGGAATTTTGGCGCAGTATCTCATAATGCCGATTATAGCGCTTGTTCTTGCAAAGGCCTTTTCATTAAACGATGCACTGACTGTCGGCATCATTCTGGTTGGAACCGTTCCCGGAGGCACGGCGTCTGACGTTATAACGTTTCTTTCCAAGGGGGACGTGGCATTGTCCGTTTCACTGACGGCCGTTTCCACCGTGATTTCGCCGCTTTTAACTCCTGTGATTACCTTACTGTTAATAGGCAATCAGATTAATTTCAATCCGGTTGACATGTTCATTTCCATCCTTGAGATTGTCATCATACCGATCATTTTAGGTTTGGCGCTGAATTACAAATTCCCTGAATTTTGCGAAGAGCTTAAGGATTATCTGCCTGCAGTATCTTCAATCGTGATCTGTCTGATTGTTGCCGGAGTAATCGGGGCCAATAAACAGGCAATTTTATCTTCATCTGCAGTCATAATGTTTGTTATTATTCTGCAGTATTTCATTGCAATGATTTTGGGATTCGCTGTCGGCTATTTGGCCGGAATGGAGCGAAAGCAGATCATTACAGTTGCCATTGAACTTTCGTTTCAAAATTCCGGTTTGTCCACGGGCCTTGCAAAGAACCACTTTCCGAACCTGGCTCAGGCGACGGTTCCCGGAGCCCTCTATTCCGTCTGGCAGAATTTTGCAGGCTCGATTCTTGCATATGTTTTCAGAAGGCTTGTCTGATTTATTATTTTTGTGGAAAAGTGGCAAGATTGCTGTTGGGGATTGATTTTTTGGTTAATAACACGGAAATTGTCTAATTCTCTAGAAATCATGATGGATTAATTTTATAAAAAGTTTAGTGAAAACATATCAATACCTATAAATATATTTTTTTATAAATTCTTAATTATATAAATGTTTTATTCAAAAAGTAGAACTTTCTAAGATTGTTTGTAAAGTATAAAACATTTTTATTCGAATATTTTTCAAATGGGAGAAAAAGGTATATGAAACTGAAAAATCATACTTTAATAATTTTATTACTATTCATAATGTTATTTGTCTGCATCGGCTCTGTAAGCGCCTTGGAAAGTCAGATAGATAATATTGGTGAAAATAATGTAATCAGCACTAGTGAAAGCCCGGAAATATTAACTGCCAGCGCATCTGATGATGCGGTTGGCATGTCAAGTGATGAGAATGTAATTTCAAGCAATAACCGTGACTGGTATGTAAACGCCAGCGCAGCAGATGGAGGCGACGGTTCTAATATCTCTCCATATAATAATTTTAGAAGTGTTTTGGATAATACCAATCTTCAAGATGGAGACAATGTATATTTCGCCGGCAAAGAAAACTACAAAGGCAATGGAAAAAATGTGAATTTAAATATTAATAAACAATTGAATCTTTTAAAATATGGTTCAGGTGAAGCAGTATTTGATGCAAAGCACAATTCCAGAATTTTTACAGTTTATGCATCATGCATTAACATAACCGGATTGACATTTATAAACGGAAATGCAGACCAAGGTGGTGCAATTTATTTTGAAAATGCCATTTCCAATTCCAATATAAATGCTACTTATATTAACAACACCGCAACAGTAAGAGGTGGAGCAAACTACTTCTCCTGGATTGTTTCAAATTCAAACATTACCGGAACATACAGCCACAACACCGCAAAAGATTATAATGGTGGAGCAAACTATTTCTCCTGGACTGTTTCAAATTCAAACATTAACGGAACATACAACAACAACACCGCAAAAAATGGTAATGGTGGAGCAAACTACTTCTACTGGACTGTTTCAAATTCAAACATTAACGGAACATACAACCACAACACCGCACAAAGGGGTGGAGCAAACAGCTTCCTAAGTAGTGTTTCAAATTCAAACATTACAGGAACATATATTAACAACAATGCATCAAATTCAATAATCCACTTCCAAAGCAATCCTGGTGTGGAGATTACAAATGCAATTTTCTTAAACAACAAATGTGAATATGAAATTTATGCCCGTACCCTGGGTGTTGTGGTAAAAGATAGCTGGTTTGGCAATAATGCAAGCAATTATATGAATAAACCAAATAATTATAATGTTCAAATGGACAGCTGGTTATTCCTCAACGGAACAAACAATCAAAACGACATTAAATTCTTCCTGATGAGCTATGACGGCACAACAACAAGTGAATATGACAATACATTACTGCCGAAAATCAATTTAACTCTTACCACAACAGACGGTACCCTTGATAAATCTGTTGTCAGTCCGGATGAAACAGTCAAATTCAACCCTACCGAAAGTGGAATTAAAAGAGTAACTGCACAAATAGAAGATGCAGCACAAAC
>NZ_FMXB01000015.1:12162-12464 GCF_900103415.1 Methanobrevibacter millerae | reverse complement strand
ATAATGGCGGTGCAATTTATTTTGAAAATGCCATTTCCAATTCCAATATAAATGCTACCTATACCAACAACACCGCAATCTATGGTGGAGCAAACTTCTTCAATAGTGTTTCAGATTCAAATATTAACGGAACATACAGCCACAACACCGCAGACAGGGATGGTGGAGCAAACTTCTTCAACGGAGATGTTTCAAATTCAAACATTGCCGGAACATACATCAACAACAGCGCAGACATGGATGGTGGAGCAAACTACTTCCAAAGTAGTGTTTCAAATTCAAACATTACCGGAACATACAAC
>NZ_FMXB01000015.1:0-11557 GCF_900103415.1 Methanobrevibacter millerae | reverse complement strand
ATGTTTCAAATTCAAACATTACCGGAACATATATTAACAACACTGCATCAAATGCAATAATCCAATTCAGTTACGATGAGGATTTGGATGCTTATATTACAAATGCAATTTTCTTAAACAACAATTGCACATATGAAATTTATGCCCCTACCCCTGGTGTTGTGGTAAAAGATAGCTGGTTTGGAAATAATGCAAGCAATTATATGAATAAACCAAATATTAATAATAATATTACAATAGATAACTGGCTGTTTTTAAATGCTACAGCAGATCTTACTTCAATTTTAGTTTTCGATTCATCAGATGTCCTATTCAAATTATACTCAACAAACGGTACATATATTTATGAATATGAGAACAGCAAATTACCTGTTGTTAATTTAACGTTAACTGCAACTAATGGTGAGGTTTCAAACAGCACTACATTAGATAAATCCGCTGAATATAGAGCAACCAAAGTTGGTCAAGGCAGCGTAACTGCAAGTGTGGAGAATGCTGAATATACAATCTTTTTTGATAACAATAAAAGGAGTGTTGATTTGTCTGTTAAAATTGAGCCTCAAGAGATTAGTTATGGTGAAAACACTTCAGTCATTCTTGATTACAACAGTACTGCAACAGGAAAAGTCAATATTACTTTAACAGGTAAAAAGTACAATAAAACATTTGAAAATCTTGATTTGAATAAAACAATTCAGCTTCCAGATAATATTCTGCCGGATGAATACGAAGTCACTGTCTCATATTCCGGTGGTGATGTATTTTTAAATTCATCCGCTACTGGAGCTTTAACTGTTAATAAGCTCAAATCAGATATTAAAGTAAAATCCCATGATATTTATGTCAATGATACAAAAGGCGTAATGTTTACTGTTACTTTACCGGAAAATGCAACGGGCAACTTAACCATTAGCAATGGTGAAATGTTGAATGTATCACAAATCGGCATAAAAGACAATGGATATTTAATCGTGAATATAACGAACAGTGCTTATTCTGTTGGCCAATACAACTGGACATTCACCTATTCAGGTGACGACATTTATGAAAACTCTGAAGCTAAGGCTACGGCCAATATCTTAATTATTCCGACTGAAATCATTGCAAATACCACTTCCAGTTTATTTGTTGATGATACAGCACAGATTACTTATAATTTAACACCATGTGATGCGGTTGGCATTATTAAATTCACAAGCAATGATACAAGCGTAGTTGAAGTTGATCAAGACGGAAACATCAAAGCAATTGGTGAAGGAAAGGCCATTATTACAGTAACATTTGAAGGCAGCAAAAACTACACTGCATCAAGCACAAATGTAACCTTAACTGTTAGCAAAATTGCTACCGAAATTACTCTGACAAATGTGACTATTGAATTGAAAGCATATCAACGTATTGGTGATTTAGCGGCATTATTCCCTTCAGAGGCTGGAAATCTTAAATACGTATCAAATAATGAAGATATTGTCCTGGTATCAGATGACGGCATTATCTATGCTCGCAAAAATGGTACTGCCACAGTTACTGTTTCATTTGCAGGTGACGATAAGTACAAGGCGGCCGAAAGCAAAAACATAACGGTTACTGTAACATTGAATGATGCGAGCGTCAGCGTTGAAAACGACACGATAGATTTATATGTTGATGATACTTGTATTATTAACGCTACAGCCAATCCACGTTTCCTGGCTGTTTACTATGCCTCAAGCAATGAATCCGTTGCTAGTGTTACTGAATACGGCAATGTGAAAGCCGTAGGCGAAGGTACAGCCATTATTACATTAACTGTAGGTAACGGTGAAACCTATGCCGTAAATTCTACAAATGTGACCGTTACTGTAAGCAAAATATCTACTGAAATTATTATTGAAAATGAAACTCTTGATTTGAAGGTTAATGATAAAGTTGATAGTGGTGTTAGTTTAAATCCTTCAGAGGCAGGTAATTTAACTTATATAATAAGTAATTCTTCCATTATTAAATTATTGGATAATCAGATTATCGCTTTAAGTGAAGGCACAGCCACCATTACCTATTCATTCAATGGCACTGACAGGTATGCTGCGGCTGATAATAAAACTATCACAGTCGCTGTCAGCTTGAATGATGCCAGTGTCAGCGTTAATAATGCTACTTTGGAGTTATTTGTTGGTGATAATTTCACTATTGTTGCCGATACTCTTCCTGCCGGTTTGAATGTTACTTTTGTTCAGGATGATTCCGGTGTTTACCTTGTTGATGAAAATGGCTTAGTTACCGCTTTGAAAAACGGTACTGGCAATATTCTTGTTAAAGTCGGCGGTGATGGTGTTTATGCTGAGAATTCAACTGAAATAGCCGTTACTGTAAGCAAGGTTCCTACTGTAATCAATGTCGATTCTGCTTCATTGGACTTGTTTGTTGGTGGTGATACTGTTATTGTTGCTAATCTGACTCCTGATGATGCAGGCAATGTTACTTTCACATCCAGTGATGATTCTATTGTTATTGTTGATGATCAGGGCAATGTCATTGCTGATGCTAAAGGCACTGCAATTATTACTGTCAGTTTTGCCGGGGACAATAAATATGCCGCTGCTGAAAGTAAAAATATCACTGTTAATGTCAGCTTGAATGACGGCAGCGTTACTGTTGAAAACGATACTTTGGACTTGGAAATCGGTGAAACCTATAAAATTAACGCTACCAAAAATCCGGATACGATATTGCTTGATATTTCATATTCGTCCAGCAACAGCTCTGTTGCCAGTGTAGATGAAAACGGTACGGTTACCGCAGTCGGTGAAGGCACTGCAGTCATTACGGTTGAAGTCGGTGACGGCGAAATCTATGCTAAAAACTCAACAAACGTTACGGTAAACGTTAAAGACAAAACTATAAACGTCTCCGCTCCGGATGTTGAAAAATACTATGGTGGAAATGAAAGCTTTGTTGTAACTGTGACGGATTCACGTGGTAATCCTTTGGCAAACAAAAGTGTTGAAATCACTTTAAACGGTGCTGAATACAACAGAACCACTGATGCAGACGGTATGGCAAGCATTGCACTTAACTTAAACAGCGGCGTCTACAATGTTACCGCAACTGTGGATAACGTTGGCGTTAACTCCACTATAACCGTCAAGTCAACGGTCAATGGAAATGATCTTGTAAAAGTATTCAGAAACGCTACTCAGTTTTATGCTGATTTTAAGGACAGTGAGGGTAATTACCTTGCCAAAGGAACCATGGTTTCATTCAACATCAATGGTGTCTTCTATAACCGTACGGTTGAGGAAAACGGCCGTGCAAAGCTCAACATCAACCTAGAACAAGGAAACTATATAATCACTTCCATGAACACGGTTACCGGCGAGAATGCGGCAAACAACGTCACTGTCATTGCAAGGCTCGTTGAAAACAGTGACCTGGTAAAATACTACAGAAATGCATCCCAGTACACTGTTAAAGTCATTGGTGATGACGGAAAACCGGTTGGTGCAGGCGAAACGGTATCATTCAACGTTAATGGAGTACTGTACAACCGCACAACTGATGAATCCGGAATAGCTACGCTCAACATTAACCTGCATCCGGGCGACTACATCATTACCGCCGAGTATAAGGACTGCAGGGTATCCAACAACATTACTGTTCTTCCGGTATTGAATGCCACTGACTTGACTAAAAAGTACGGTACTTCTGATCAGTTTGTTGTAAATCTGGTTAACGGCACGGGCGCTCCTTACGCCGAGCAGATTGTGTCTTTCAACATAAACGGTGTCTTTTACAAGGGGGTAACTGACAGTGCAGGTCAGGCCAAGTTAAATATTAACCTTATGCCTGGCGAGTACATCATTACCTCAAGCTACAACGGAACAAACATAGCAAATAAAGTTACCGTTAGAAGTTAGGGAATCAGATTTCCTTAACTTTTTTACTTTTTTTCATGTAGATAACACCAATCTTATTATTGTTTCCATTAATTAACATTTATCATTTTAGCTTTTCATTTGATTAAACTGCATTATTTTAAGTAAACCATGCTTTTAACCTCATGTCTTTTTAATTATTCGGGGCAGTTTTTTGTGCCGATAAATCGGGGTTTTGCGTTGCGGGCGAAAATTGCCGGGTCATTGATTTTTGAATATTTTTCAATTTTTCGCATATTAACTGGCTAATTGCAAAAAAATGCTTTCTGTTTTTCATTTATCTGGAAATCAAATGTATAATTTTATAAATTATATTGTACATAGAATATTTTAACTGAAAATAATTTTTGGGAGATTTGCCTTTATGAAAATTCGATATTTGCTTAGTTTTTGCTTAATCCTGCTTTTTTTAATGTCAATGTCTGCCTCATCGGCAACTGAAGACGTTAATCAAACGTCAGGATGTGATTTATTGTCAACAGGCCTATCTGATGATGCGATAGGCGCGTCAAATGATTTGGATGTATTATGTGCTGGTTCAGGTACATATTCAGAGCTTTCAAATGAGATTGCTAATTTGAGTTCTGCTAAAAGCATCATGTTAAAATATGATTATTATGAATATGATTCGGGAGATACCATTTCCATCGCTGTTGCCGACAGCGTCATTGACGGTAACGGTGCGGTAATCGACATGGCCGGATCGAATATTCAAGCTTTCAATGTAAGCGCTTCCGGAGTGACAATCAAAAATCTGACAATCAAAAATGTTAACTATGATGGCGGAGGCGGTGCAGTTTGCTTTGTCGGTTCGGGTACTGTAGCAAATTGCAATTTCACTGATAACAAGGCATACAATGGAGGGGCAATTCTCTTTAATGGCCAAGGCAATGTGGAAAATTGCAGTTTCACAGGCAATGAGGCAATCTTTAGTTTTGACAATATCGATATCTTATATTATTTTGGCGGAGGAGCAATGTTTGTTGAAGGAGGCAGCATGACTTTGAAAAATTGCAATTTCACAGGCAATTCCGCCGATATGGGGGCCGCAATTGCCACTTATCAGGTGAACTCCATTACGGTTGAAAACTGCAACTTCAATGAAAACAATGCTGAAATGATTGGAATAGTGCTGATAGATGGGGATTCAGTTAATATTGTCAAATCCAATTTCACAAATAACCGTGCAATGGCTCAATCAGCACTGAGCATATCCATTGCCCGCAATTCATCCGTTGACGGGTGCAGATTTGAATATAATGCGGCATCCAGTATCATGGGATCATTATGGGTTACCGGAAACACAATTATTAATAATACTTTTTTCATTGGAAATAGGGCGAAGGAATATGGTGCGCTCTATCATGGCCATGACACCTATGCCAGCCAGACAAGCGTATTGAATTGCTGTTTCATCAACAATACTGCCGATAAGGGAAGCGCAATCTGCGGCTTGGATAATCTGTCTGTCATTAACTCGACGTTTGAAAATAATAATGGAAATGACCGCATATTGATTTTTGAAGAAAAAAATATCTATTCCTATTTATCAAAAAATAAAATCACCGGAGATTCACGGATAATAATTGACAGTCTGGATTATGTCGCATCCCCGATAACTGCAGTCATAGCAGGGAATTCGACTTATGACGTCTCGTTCGGTGAGGAAAAAGTGGTGCCTGTGAGCTTAACCGACGATATGGGAAATGCCGTTCAGGTCAATCAACTGACATTGCTCATAAACAATGAGAAAAAATCATTGAAAACCTCTTTCAATTCCGATACCTCGGAAAATGAGGCAGCGGTGGTGTTTACCCAAGTTGGCGAAAACATTGTAAGCATTACATGCGAGGTGGATAATGAATTTCTAAACACAAGCACGTCCGTTTATAATGTGAAGGAAAATTATTCGATATCTACATTTTCGCAACTTGCAAAGCTAATCGATGAGGCTTCAGGCAATTCAGTAACGCTTGATTATGATTATATGCACCTTTCCAATGAAACTGATTATATTGAAGGCATTGTGATTGATAAGGACAATTTCACAATCAACGGAAACGGACACGTCATCAATTCCAACCTTGAGGCAAGGATATTTAATATTTCGGCAAACAACGTCACATTAATCAATATCACTTTCAAAAACGCCATTGCAGACAACGGCGCAGCAGTCTATGCTCGCGGCGATTTGACAATAGTCGATTGTGAATTTGAAAACAATACGGCCAATAAGATGGGCGGAGCTGTCTTTGCAGACAATGTTAATGTAGTTGATTCCATTTTTAAGGATAATCGTGCCGGAGCAAACGGCGGAGCGGTTAAAGCAAACTGCATCCTCATTGAAAAATCATCGTTTGAAAAAAACAGGGCTTCACGCGGAGGAGCGGTTTACGGTGACGAAAACGTTAATGCGACCGATTCCACATTCAAATCCAATTTTGGAATTTACGGCGCAGCAATAGGGGGTGAAAACGCCTTAATTGAAAACGCAACAATCATTGACAATGGGGGAGATAGCGGTTCGGCGGTATTTATCACCGGCAGCGTTAAAATAAGCGGTTCCGATTTTTCAAACAATTATGCTGCAGGCGCGCTCTGGGCGGCAGACATTGAAATATTCAACTCCACATTCAACAACAATTCCGGAAAATCCAATATTGTAAATGCAAAACGGGACCTTAAAATCATCGGTTCACATTTCATGAACAGTCATTTTTCCTATTTCGGAGCGATACGGGCTGGCGGAAACTGCATTATTGAAAACTCCACATTCAATTCAAGCAGTGCGAAAAATGGGGGAGCAATATATTTGGTTAATGAAAATGGCGATGATTTGATTTTAAGAATCGAATCAAGCGAATTTATTAATTGCACTTGCGAAGATGGAGGCGGCGCATTATACTGCGATTCATATGACGTTTATCTAAGCAATGTAAGCATAATCGACTGCCATGGCGTTATGGGCGGAGCAGTCAATCAGCGTTCAGGCAATTTGACACTGATAAACTCCAGGATAACTGCCAATGGCGCAGGCTATGGCGGAGGCCTTTATTTAAATAATGTCTCATTGGCAATGGTGAACACAGTCTTTAAAGACAATTGCGCTGAAATTTTTGGCGGTGCAATCTATCTGATTTGCGATTCTCCTTCGATAGATGAGATAAACACTACCTATGAAAACAACAGGGCTAAAATATGCAATGACACGGCAATCATTCTCTATAGAATTCCCGATAACGTTATAATCACAGGCAAGGATTATGCATTTTTCACAGGCAATTATTCAGACGTCACAGATTTGCCGGAATATTACAATCTGAATGATTACAACCAGACAACTTCCGTTAAAAACCAGGGAAATGAAGGAAACTGCTGGGCTTTTGCAGTAATCGGAGCATTGGAATCAGACATTCTGAAAGGCAACGGAACCGTATTTGACTTTTCTGAAAATCACATGAAAAACATAGAATCCAATACCTCTCCTTTCGGATGGAAGTATGATCCGAATTGCGGAGGGGATAATTTCATGGGATTGGGTTATCTTTCGGGCTGGTTCGGTCCGGTTCCCGAGGAGCTTGATCCTTATTTTGACAGCAGCACTTTTTCACCGCTTTTGGATAGCGTTATCCATGTTCAAAATGCAATAAATGTTTTCAAAGGAAATTCCACAGATTATCGCGAAATTAAGGAAGTCATAATGAAATATGGAGGAATCGTCGCAGCCATTCACGTGAACATTACGGATAATGAAACGCACTCCCAATACTCTACAAAATCTGTCATGAACCATGCAATTGTTGTCGTGGGCTGGAATGACAGCTTTGTGGTTCCGTACGCTCCAGGACTCGGCGCATGGATTGCGAAAAACAGCTGGGGGCCTGAATGGGGAGATAACGGTTACTTCTACATTTCATATTACGATAAAAGCATTTTCCTCAATGAATTCCTGCGCTCATTCGCAGTGGTTTTCAACAGCAGCGTAAGATTTGAGAGAAATTATCAGTATGATTTGGGTTTCACGAATTTCCTGCACAACGGCACCTCTTCTGCCCGCTACAGGAACGTTTTCAATGCAAGCGACAATGAACTGCTGGCCGGAGTATCCACATACTTTGAAAAGGACAGCAATTGGGAACTGGACATTTATGTAAACGATGCCTTGAAATTAACTCAGGAAGGCTATTCCAAATCCGGCTACTGGACAATTGAGTTAAGTGACATGATATCCCTGAAGCCGGGAGATAAATTTGAAGTAATGTTTGAAATAACCGGCGAGGATGTTGGCGTGCCGATAAGCAACACGGAATCATTTGCTAGAAAATATTACGCAAATAATGTCTCATTCATAAGTTTTGACGGTGAATCATGGATTGATTTAAGCAACTATACCTGGCAATCTCCAACGTCCTCAATAACCACTCAGGTCGCATGCATCAAGGCGTTCACTATTTTAACTCCTCTCAATACCACATTGTCATTAGCGGCCGGGGATGATGGCGTGACTGCTCATGTCGCTGACCAGTACGGTCATGACCTTATGTCCGGTAAAGTCGTGTTCAACATTTCCGGCGAGGTGATTGAGGCCGATGTTGCGCAGGATGTTTGCCTGGCGCCCGGCGAGTATTATATCGAAGCGGCATATGCCGGAGATTGCAATTACGGACCTTCGAAAAGCGATGGAATATTCGTTATCTCAAAAAGGTCATTCGCTGCAAATGTCACCCAAAACGCTTCACTCGTTAGCGTTGAAGTTCCTGAAGATGCAACGGGCAATATTTCATTGTCTGTCTGTGATGAAACCCTTGTCTCACCTATTGAAAACGGAACTGCGTCATTTGACTTGAGCGGCATTCCTTCCGGCGACTACAATGCGACCGTCAGCTATGGCGGAGATGATTTCTACTGCGGATTTGAAATCGTCTGTCCGCTTTCCATTGAAGATGAATTCGTTTTAACTGCGGACGATTTAACCAAATACTATGGCGGGCCTGAAAGATTCGCCGCAAGCCTCACGGACCGTGAAGGCAAAGCCGTTTCAAATGCCAGCATAACCATTTCCCTTAACGGCGTTGATTATATTCGGCTCAGCGATGAAAACGGTTCGGTGTCAATGGCAGTTAATTTAAATTCCGGCGAATATCCGGTCGTTGTCAGTTACAACGGAACTTCCGTAAATGCGACAATCACTGTCTTGGCTGGCGTCAACGGAACAGATGTCGTTAAAGTGTTCAGAAACGCCACGCAGTACTGCGCCACTTTCCGTGACAGTGAAGGCAACTACCTGAAAGAAGGTACTGCAGTCAGATTTAACATCAACGGCGTAATGTATGATCGTAAGGTATCCGGCAATTGCGGTATGGCAAGGTTAAACATCAATCTGGAGCAGGGAGAATACGTTATCACTGCAATAAATCCTGCAACCGGTGAAAACTCGGCGAATAACATTACCGTATTGTCCAGACTCGTTGAAAACGCAGACATTGTCAAATACTACAGAAACGCAACGCAGTACACAGTTCTGGTAATTGGTGATGACGGAAAGCCTGTGGGCGCCGGCGTAACCGTTAAGTTCAATATCAACGGCGTCTTTTATGGGCGAGTTACTGATGAGTCTGGCATTGCCAAGCTGAACATTAACCTGCAGCCCGGTGACTATATCATAACTGCTGAGTATGGGGGATGCATGGTTTCAAACTACATTATTGTTCTTCCAGTCCTCTCTGCCGATAACCTGATTAAAAAACAGGGTACTCCAGATCAGTTCGTTGCAGCGCTTGTTGATGGTACGGGAGCTCCTTATCCCGGTCAAAGCGTGACATTCAACATCAACGGTGTCTTATACAATAGGGTAACTGACAGTTCGGGTCTGGCTAAACTGAACATTAACCTTATGTCCGGCGAGTACATCATTACCTCAAGCTACAGCGGAACAAACATCGTAAATAAAATTACCGTTACAAGTTAGGGAATTAGATTTCCTTAACTTTTTTTTTTATTTTTTTGAGTGTTGGCAGAAATTATTTAATTGTGAACATTTTTCATTTCCTCCTTTTTTATCAAACTAGTTTTTCATGTTAAAGATATGAATCTTATTGAACTAATAACTGAATTTAAATCCATATTTTTTTCTTTAATGAGATTAAATAATCTTATTAAATTATATGATGCCACAATGGTGAACATCAGGTTCTGGACTCTTTTTAATCCAGTTAGGGAATATCATCGTGATGATAAATCCTTTTAAAATTCCCATTATGTGCCTCTACAGTTTTAGAACGTAATTTATAATCTTTTATTCCTTCTTCTGTAGACATTAATCGTTCAGTTTTGTATGTAACCTCATGTACATACCGTGTTATGGTTCTATGGTTTCTCTTAAAGCAGATTCCTGCATATTTGCAATTTTTGCATGCTAAATAGTTAGAATAGACCAATTTAATTTTATTTCCACCACCTTTTTCTGCTGGTGCTTTATAAGCACCATCAAGTGTTAATTCTTGATTTTCGGGACAGATAAAAACATTTTTATATTCATCAAATACCAAATTATCAATAGCAAATAGATTTTCTGGTAAATTATTATAATTCTTTCTATTTTGCTGTGATGTTGGAATTAAAGCAGATATTCCCAAATTATCTAAATAATTCAAATTTGCTAACGTTAAATAAATCATATCGGCACTAATTTTGCTTGGTTTGGAATTTGAATTAGTGAGGATTTGATTCATTAATGCAGGAATTTGATAATGGCCTGTTGGATTTTGAACGGCATTCACTCCACAAATCAATTTAGATTGGGTAATGTTCCCAATTGAATATTTAATGAAAATTTAGGATATTTTTGGCCATTATCCTTTGTTTTCATTAATCTAGCATCATAATCATTTATAGCAAGCGATGTTTGACCTGAATAATCAAGTAAACGCCACCAATGGAAAAGAATATTCACTTTTTCTTCATCTGATTTTGATATATCATTTAAAAATTTCCTTGCTGTTCTTCTGAGCTTCTTAATTTCGTCTTTTGTTAATTTTTCCACCATATAATGTTTTATTAATAAACTAATGTCTTTTTCTTTAATTATATTGAATGGTGAGTTATATGCTTTTTTAATCGTACCGTCAATTGCTATATGTTCATAATCAGTTAAACCAATTCTATGTGCTACAATCAATATGAAACTCATAATTAATTGGTAAATTCCTTGGAAATGCTTACAATAATCTCGTATGGTTTGATCATTGGATTCTAGGCCATGTGAAATCATACTGTACAACATATTGTATCTGGCATTATAAGATAATGTTACAGAACTCGTTATTTTATTAATATATCCATAAAAAATTAGTTTTACCATATCCTTGAGGTTAAAAGGTGGTTTTCCAACATTTGATACTTTTCGTTCAATTTTAAAGAAATTAAACGCACCATCAACAATTGTCGAAGCGAAATACATAAGCTGAAATTCATCCTCCATTTTGCCAATTTCACAACTAAAATCTCTCAAAATTTTGCTATCTGAAATCATAGATATCAAAACTCCATATATTTATCTCAATAATTATAAAATTAATTATAATTAGTTATATATTTGTAATTACTAATATAAATAGATTTTAATAACTTATAGTAAGAATAAA
>NZ_FMXB01000014.1 GCF_900103415.1 Methanobrevibacter millerae | reverse complement strand
CCAAAAATGAAAAGTTAATTTGTATACTGAATGTTGATTCCTACTCAAATAATTAATCAAAATAATTCATATAATCAAAAACGTATTTAAACCGTTTATTACAAACGTATACCAATACTAACACATTATAAAAAAAAACACCCCCCCCATTGTGCAATTCATCCCCAACCTAGAAGATGTTGGGGTATTCTTGCAATATTATGATAAACACACGCATTGGCCTTTTTTGCAAGCTTATCACAGAAAGCAACATGCACGTTCATTATTTCATTAACGTATATTTCCCCATGAAGATAAATGACAAGGCTTTCTGCCTCTTCAGCGCCTTTGAAAGTAAGCATTTGACATCCGAACATGTCCCTTATTTCAGCTTTGCTGTGATATATCCTTTTCGGCAATTTATAAGGTTCATCCTCTTCAAGGGAGCGCTTTTGAAGATGCTCTTTAGCTTTCTCTGCATCCTCAAAGTATTCGCTGTTTTTCTTGTCCAAGGCAAACTCTACAATCTTTGACATCTTTGACATTTTATCACCCATCATTAATTTATTTACTCAATATTAAAGAGTCTTTTTGCATTATCGGAAGTTACTTCAATTACTTCCACTTTTCCCAAATCCAATTCATCAGCTATTTTTCCTATAACGTATTTGATATTCATCGGAGTGTTCGTCTCCCCCCTTTTTTCTTCAGGAGAAAGATACGGCGAATCGGTTTCAACAAGAATATGGTCAATGCCTACCGTTTTAACAGTTTTTTCAATCTTTTTATTGTTTTTATGAGTAACCGGCCCTCCAACTCCAATATAGAATCCCAGTTTGACAAATTCCCTGGCCATTTCTGCTGAACCCTGATAGCAGTGCAGTGCTCCCTTAACGTCATGCCTTTTCAGTATGTCGTAGGTATCCTGCATCGCTTTTCTTGAATGCACTATTACCGGCAAATCATGCTTTTCGGCCAAATCAAGCATCTTTTCAAATAGCTCAATCTGAATATCCCTTTTATCCTTTCCATGGTAATAGTCGATGCCAATTTCTCCAACGGCAATTACATTACTATTTTCAAGCTGCCTGTCCAAGAGGGAAATGTCCTCATCGGTTACTTCACCAGCAAGAGTATGGAAATATCCCAAAGCACCGTAGACGTTATCATATTTGGCCGACAGCTCAAGCACTTCCAAATTGCTTTTCAAATCGGTGCCGTTCAATATGAGGCAAATATCGTTTTTTAAGGCTTCAGATATGATATTCTCAGCATTATCCATTTCGCTATCATAAACATGGCAGTGGGTATCGATTATCATTTAAATCCTCACTTGAAAAGTTATTTATTCTATAGATATTATATAATTACTTGAATTGAATTATATTTTTTGGTGAGCGCAAATGGATGAGAAGTTTTCAAGAACAGAGATGTTGATTGGAAATGACGGAATGGAAAAGCTGGCAGATGCAAAAGTTGCAGTATTCGGCCTTGGCGGCGTAGGATCCTTTGTCTGCGAAGGACTTGCAAGAAGCGGAGTGGGCAATTTCATTTTAGTGGATTTTGACAAGGTAGATGAAAGCAACATCAACAGGCAGCTGATTGCAACGGTAAACACCGTAGGCAAATATAAGGTTGATTTGATGAAGGAAAGAATCTTTGAAATCAATCCTGACGCTAACGTTGAAGTTTATAAGGAATTCTATCTGGCCGATTCAGAAACAGACATCATTACTGAGGACTTGTCATATGTCGTTGACTGCGTTGATACCATACTGGCCAAGATTGCAATCATATGCAGCTGCGATGCCCTGAAGGTTCCTGTTATCTCTTCAATGGGAACGGGAAACAAGCTTGATGCCACAATGTTTGAAGTGGCCGATATCTATGAGACTTCCGTGTGTCCGCTTGCCCGAATAATGAAAAAGGACCTTAAAAAGAGAAACATCAAAAAGCTGAAAGTGGTCTATTCAAAGGAACATGCCATTAACACAAACGACCATCCGATAAATAAGGACCTGAAATACAAGGTCAAGGGCAGCGTTTCATTTGTGCCCTCCGTTGCAGGACTTATAATAGCCGGCGAAGTCATTAAAGACATTGCAGGCAAGTAATTAAGATATCTAACAATCCTAATTAATTACAGAATGTCCTTGATATCTAAAACGGGAGTGCCGTCAAGCATGTCAACGCCCGTGAACCTTATGATATTACCATTAATTTCCACTATTTTTACAGTTGTAACACCAATCGGATTTGGCCTGTTCGGTGCATGAGTTGAAAACAGTCCTTTAATCGGTCCATCACCCCTGAAGGGAACTTTTTGCTTGAATCCCTTTGACTTGTGGAAATGGAAAAGCACCATATACTCCTTGCCTGCCTGCATGCTGGACATGCTTTCGAGATATTCCTCATTGATAATCATTTCAGCTTCCACGTCACCGGATTCCCTGGGGGACTTCGGCATGTCATTAACATCCCCATATGGCGAACGGATGTATCCAATCGGCCTGAATATTATTTCTTCATCCATTTTTTCATCTCCTAAAATAATTGTTCAAATATTTGAATGATCATATATAAATAATTGTTCAAATATTTGAATACACAGAAAATCCCTTAATTTTCAAATAACTCTTTAAAATGATTTCAATTATGAAAATAATAAATTTAAAAAAATTAAGCCCTTTTGTTACAACAAGCTATTTGCACATCTGAGGCTATTCATGAAAATACTTTTATTGCCTAAAATTAAATATATTCTCAGTAATGATTTTTCCAAATCGTATTTGATTATTGAATTTATGTGGTGCAGTTTAGATGGATAAGGGCTTAAAACGAAAAATATTCATGTTTTCAGCATTGATTGGAGCAATGATTTTCTACCTGATTTTTTTTGGAAGGAAAAATATTGCAGTAGGAATAATGATTATCATAGCTGCATTTATGAATCTGAAAGATGATCTGTCCTATAAGCCAGGGTTATCTTTTATTAAGGTTTTGGGTTTGCTGCTGGTTCTGGGAATCGTTTCGTATTTTAACAGTCCAATAACTATTTTAAGCTGCATTTTGACGTTTTTAGTTGTTTTTGGAACTACATTTTCATCATATCACCTCTTTAGAAGCGACGTTTACATGCCTTATCTTTTGTGTTATTTCATCATGTCGGCAAATCCCGTGACGCTTGAAAATTTGCCTTTAAGGCTCATGGCATTGGTTTGCGGTGCGGTATTCATCGTTGGATTGAATATCATCCTTAACAGGGATAAACATTATAACATATCAAAGGAAACATTGAATAATCTTATTGAAGAGGTGAACAAGTCAATTGATTTGAAACTGGAGGGCAAGGATGTTTCCATGGACAGTTTTAAAACAGCAAAGGAGTTCTATTTATCCCTGTACCAAAGGTTTGAATACAAATACTTCCCAAGTCCAAAACAGCAATCCATTCTCAATATTATAAAAGCGTTCCAGTCCATTGGATATCTCCTCTCCAAAAGCAATCCAACGGATAATGAATTAAGATACATTAAAAAAGTCCTCTCCGAAATCAGGGAGATTAAAATCGAGGAAGTCTTTGAGGGTGTTGAAATTGAGACAAAGGGAATGATGCATATCCTGTTGAATCTGGAAATCATTGCGAATGAACTGGATAAGGATTTAAGCGACAACATTACAGCTCCTGATAAAAAGATACTAACCCAAATATTCAAACCATTCAATAAAAGACAGTTCAACTTCCGTTCCGTCAAATTCGTATTCGCATTTAAAATGGCATTGATAATGTTGCTATGGGAAGTATTAACAATGCTTTTCAATTTGCCATTTACCAAATGGCTGTTTTTTGTAACCGTTTCAATGATGGTGCCGTATATTGATGATATGAAATACACTGCTCAAAAACGTATTATGGGAACATTTTTAGGGGTTTTTATTTTTGCAATTATTCTGATTGTCATGCCCGTTATTCCAATATCAAAAAGTGCGGTGATTATTATTGTCGTAGTCATTTGTCTGTTTGTCTTCGTTTGGAAAATGAAGGACAGGTTAATCAGGAATACGGCAACAACGCTAATGTCTGTGATGACTTCATTATCCTATATTGAAGCCCCGGATGCCATCACATTAAAAATACTGTGGGTGATTGTCGGGATAGCTGCGGTTTCATTGTTCAACTTTAAGTTTTTACCCTATTCGGTTGAAAAAGAAACAAGAAACAATTTGGAAAATTGCTATCTCCTCAATGAGAAGTCAATTGATTTAATCCGTCAAAAATGTCACGGAGACAATACCGAGTACAAAACAACCCTCTTTGTCTCTGAAAGCATTGTCCGCGAAAACATTCAGATAAATGACGATAATAAGGAATTATACAATCTGCAATTCATGATTTCAAATTTATGTAATTTCATTTTATCTTATCTTGACGTTAACGGATGTTCTGATGAATTGAACAAAAATTTATTGGACATAATAGATAAAGACGCCAACGTCAATGAGAATTTGGATTCAAAAGAGAGCGTAATGGCATGGTCAATGAGAAATACAATTGACATGTTTAAAAAGGAAAGGGAATTGATGAATGATATTGCATAATTGCCCCAGTAAAATCAATAGCTAATCAATACTATCAATTTAATGGAAGGACTTTTAAATTAATGCAGAGCATTTTGAATAACATGGGTGATTTGAAAACGTGATATATATGAAAGCATTACGAAAAGCAATTCTTCAATAGAATGATAGCTGCCATTAATTCAAAAAGATTCGATTCATGCCTTTTAATGTCATAGGTATTAATTGATACTGCAACACCTCCTATAAAGATTATGATTAATCCATACAGAAATAAAATACAATAACACCCCTTTAGATTATTTTAACACATTATCCCCCATATTTTATTACATTTGAAAAAATATTTTAATATAAAAAATTTAGGCATGCCTAAAAATTTATATAGTATTGTGCTCAATAGTTAAATAAATCAAATTAGCCTATGGAGGTATACTTATGAATTTAGAAGGTGTAGAAAAAACAATGCTTTTAACATTATTTGCCAAAGCAAAGCATTCACAGCAAAAGAATCATAAATTCTATGATTCAAAAGCAATAGAGGTAATTTCAAAAGTCGATTATGATTTCAGCATAGCTGAAAAGGATAAATTTATGCAGCTGGGAACAATTGCAAGAACAATCGTGCTTGATGAAATGGTAGGGAGCTACATTAAAGCCCATCCTGACTGTACAATAGTAAACATCGCATCAGGAATGGATACACGTTTCAACAGGCTGGACAACGGCAAAATCAACTGGTATAATGTTGATTTGGAAAATTCAGCCCATTACAGACTGAAATTTATCGAAGATACGGATAGGGTAACGACACTTGCCTATTCCGCAATGGATCCTGGCTGGGCTTCAGAAATTAAAATAAGAAAGGACGTTCTTTTCATTATCGAAGGGCTGACAATGTATCTGAATCAGAAAGACGTTGAAAACATAATGAAAGTAATCGATGAGAATTTCAGTGAATGCACAGTTTTCATGGAGATAATGCCCCCTATTTCTGTTGAAAACGCCAAGGAGGAATCAATAGAGGATACAAACTCCAAATTCATATGGGGCGTTGAAAAGGGCTGTGAATTAACAAAGCTCAATTCACACTTCAAATGGATAAGAGACGTTAATCTATTCGACGGTGTTAATGTCTACAAGCCGCATTACAGGATAATTACATGGCTTCCGATGTTGAGAAAAAGAATGGACTACATTGCCGTACTTGAAAAGTAAGATAAAAAAATTTTTTAAAAGGAAATCAGCTTCGCTCTTAAAGCGGAAAACGTGATTTCCTATTCACTTAATTTTTACGTGTTTTTAATTTTTAAAACTTAAGATAACACCTAAACAGAGCCATAATTCCTAAATTTGTCTCCACTCGTTATAGCCTAAATGCTCATATCTGTTGCCGTCAGGCCCCTCATGGATTTCTCCAGTGTAGATTACTCTGCCCGCTTGCTCACTGTAAATTGCTCCAGAATCATAATATTCAACAGGAATCTCTTCAACATAATTAACCGTTAGGTTTTGAGTTGCATTGCACGCCTTGAAATCATCATTTTCCTCAAATGTGCAGTTTACAAAATATTTGCCGGAATCGTTTAACTGCAGTCTGGCAATGCCGCTCTTGTTGGT
This sequence comes from Methanobrevibacter millerae, assembly GCF_900103415.1. NCBI lineage: Archaea > Methanobacteriati > Methanobacteriota > Methanobacteria > Methanobacteriales > Methanobacteriaceae > Methanobrevibacter > Methanobrevibacter millerae. The sequence continues at coordinate 69,337 of NZ_FMXB01000014.1, read as the reverse complement.
GAGAACGGAGTATGTCTTGTTTGTTCCTTCATCGTCAGTTAAAGTAATGTTTACAGTTACATTATCAATTGGATCCCCATTGGCCTTGGTAAGATTAACGTTCAAATAATCTCCCGGGTCAATAGTATCGTTGCTGATGACAGTCATTTTTGTATCTTCCTTTCCAAACAATGAAAATGCACTGGCCGCACTAATGGACAGTGAGATTGCAAGCACAATCAAAAGTACAATGATAACATTTTTCCTCATGAGAATCACCAATATTTAATATACAAAATAAAATATTTAAATTTTAATTTTATTTCAAAAACATTCATCATATCTTTTAATTGAAAACGTTCATTTTCACCCATGATTTTACACCATACATCTTCGATTGGATTTATTCCCAACCAGCAAAGGTGATGGGGAGATTATGGAATCTGATATTCTTTTTAATGAGGTTTCTATTCACCAGCCAGTAATTTTGTATTTGAACCCATAATGCATCAAGTGTTAATCCAAATATGTAGAAACAAAAAATATGTGGTAGCTAAACATATTTTAAATAAAAACTAAAAATATAATTAATAGTTTAATTAACATAATATAAAAAAAAGGAAGATTATTATGGAAACTGTTGGAATGATTTTATGTGGAGGTTTTGGAAAACGTTTAAGGCCAGTTACAGAAACAGTACCAAAACCGTTAATTGAGATTAATGATGATTATACAATTCTAGACAAACAGTTATTCGATTTTAAAAATGCCGGTGTTGATGAAGTATATCTTCTTGCAGGATTTTTACATGAAAAAATTGAGGAAAGGTATGGTGATGAATACAAAGGAGTGAAAATCCATTACGTTATTGAAGATGAACCTCTGGGCACATTAAATGCAATTCGTTTAGGAATGGAAGCGATTGACGTAGATAAACAATTAATTATACGTAATGGAGATATTGTTTCCGACGTAAATATAAAAGCAATGATTGATTATGGGGCCAAATCATCACTGCCTGTAATCATGTTTATCACGCAAATGCAATCTCCATATGGTATTGTTGAAATAAATGGAGATCGTTTAGTTTCCTTTAAGGAAAAACCTATTCTTGAAGATTATTACATAAATGGGGGAATTTATTTCACTAAATCCAAAATTGATTTTGGTGAGTTTAAGACTGGAGACATAGAAAAAATTTATTTTCCAACAATTGCAAAAGAAAATAACTTAGGCTACTATAAAGAAAATGGAATCTATTGGATTGCAGTAGATACTTATAAGGAATTAGAAGCTGTAAAAAAGGAATATGAAAACAAAACAGATAAGCCTTGGGGATATGAAAAGATTTTAATCTTAACTGAAAAGTATTTGACGAAAGAACTATACATAAAGGAAGGATTTAAAACATCCTTTCATTACCATAATGAAAAGGATGAAACAATGTACATCCTATCAGGGTCAGGTTATATTAAATTTGAAGATAGAAAGGAATATTTTTCAAAGAATGATAGTATCCGCATTCAACCGGGCGTTGTACATTCAATTGTTGCGACTGAAAATACATTGTTGCACGAAGTTTCAACACCTTATTTAGATGATACTGTTTACATTGAAGATTATTATGTTAGATAGGGAATAAGATAAATATGTCAGATGTTTTGAAAAAGGGAATCAGCATGGTATTGCTTTCCTACGAGGAAGAAGAAAATTTACGTGTGCTTCTGCCGCAGATTAAGGAAAAACTGGAGGAATGTGGAGAACCATATGAGGTTATTGTTGTGGATACTATGGAACCGCTGGACAACACCAAAGAGGTTTGCAAGGAAAACGGTGTGCGCTATGTGAATCAGGACAAAACAGGTTTTGGCGATGCGTATCGTAAAGGCATCCGTTCTGCACAGTATCAGAAATATTTTATCATGGACAGTGACGGGTCACACAATCCCAAATATATTCCAGACATTTATCATATATTTATGAATGAGCAAGCGGATATTGCAATCGGCTCCCGTTATACAGAAGGCGGCGTGAGCAATGACGTTCTCATTTCACAGATTATTTCCCGCAGCCTGAATAAGATATATGGAGTTATACTGGGGATTAACGCAAAAGAATTGTCAACTAATTTTCGTCTCTATCATACTTGCATGCTCAAGGAAGTGGAGCCTGAGCTAATCAGCAAGCATTTTGATGTTGGGGAAGAAGTACTTTTGAAATTGAAAATCAAGAAATCCGCCAGAGGTGAAAAAATTAAAGTGGTGGAAACTCCAATCATTTTTGATGAGCGGATATACGGCAATTCCACACGCCTTTTGTTTGCGTTATCCGTTGCATATATAAAGAGCATACTTTACCTGAGCGCATTGCGTCTGAATGAAGAATTAAAAAGACATTAAATTAATGATTTTGCATTATTTTATCCATATAGGGCAATAAAAACAACTTTACACACATGTATTCATCTGTAAATAAAAATGGCTGATATTCTAGATTTTAATTTAATTTTAAATGCAGACTATAATTTCTCTAGCTAAAACATCAAAAATCATTCAAGAATTTTAGATTCCTCAACCCATCCAATTTCTTTATTTTGTAGAAAAATATCAGGTTTACGATTATTGCCACAGCAAAAATAATTAGACCTGTTGAAAGCAGATTTGCAGAGGATAATGAAACTACCTGATAAAATTCATAAATCCTTCAGGATTGAGGTATGGTAATCTAAACGTATCATATACCACAGGATACGATATTTTAGGCAGTATAACAGGTCCTAAAATCAAACCTAATACGGATGCCACAGACACAGTCAAAACTCCATATGAGAGATAATGTTTAATAAGCGTGTTGTCTTTAAATCCGTTGGCCTTTAGTATACCTATTTGGGTTCTCTGATGTGAAATCATCCTTTTGATTGTTGAGAGAAGAATCATCATTGAAACCAGAATGAAGACGAGCGGGAAAATGTCTGCAGTCATTTTATGCTGACTAATTTCATTTTCAAATTCGCTTACACTTCGATGTTCGGATTTCTGCACAAATGTATTGTAGTATCCACCCAAACGATAATCCAGCAGCTTTTCAAAAGTTTCGGCATTCCCATCAAATTTAACGTTCAAGACATTGTAAGGTACAGTATCAGACGGAAAAGCCTTATGAGACATATACGCGAAGCCGTATAATGAAAAATTCTGTTTTACCAAATAATAAGGCATGTTGAAAACATATTCCGGAGAATAGCCCAAACCCCGAATTTCCTTTTCGATTTTGATGCCTTCACAGTTGAAAGTGATATTGTCTCCAACTGACAGATTTCTGGCATCAGCAAAATCCTTATCCAGCCAGACTCCGTTCGAATCGTTAATGTTGAAATTTTCCCCTTCAACCAAGTAAAATTTGGATATAGTATTGTTTTCAACAAAATGCAGGGTAACGTCCGGATTATCATCAAGTTCTGCCAGAGAATCCAGAATCAGTTGCCTTTCCATTTTGGTTGGTTGCCCCCAAATGGTATACCACTTCTAGAAAAAGTTCATTGAGATATGGCGAATAAATCCAGCCGTCCGCCATATTGGTCTCATCATAATAATGATTTATGCTTGATTCAAGACCCATTTCTTCCGCATTAATCCCCGAAAATAGAAATGCTCCCAAAAATGCCAATAAAAAGATTGAAATGAATTGAAATTTATAATCTGAAATGTCCCTTAACATCTTTTTAAAGAGCATGATTTCACCATTTCTAAATCTGTGAATTTCTTTGGAAACTCATTAATGCAATTCTTTCAATCTTGCGGTTTTAAATTCCATTAAATTCATCTAATTCCAAATATATTCACTACTTTCTTAAAAAAAGAAACATTTGAAATAAATTTGAATGCCAAACCTCTTTTTAAAAATTCTTTTATAATTTCTGACTGATTATCCATGTCCCCATACTCAGATATGATTTTTTCATAATCATTCTCTTTCAATATTTCAAAGAAATAATCCAAATCATCATCATCCATTGAATTAAGAACATTCTGCACTTTAAATTGATAGTTGAATTCTTTTGAATATCTTTTATTAAATTCTTTCTGATATCCCTTTAATAATTGAATATTGTCCTTTTTTATTGCATCGGTAATGTATCCGCCAGCTATTTTACAACTGTCAAATGCCATTATTAATCCTCCACCGGAAGTGGGCTTGATTTGTGATGCGGAATCCCCTATCAATATTGCTCTGTTTTTAACTAAGTGATTTTCTTTATTGAAAACCGGAATAAATCCCTTATATTTTTCAATTATTTCATATTCAAAGTTTTCATTTAAGAAATTGGTTATGATAGTACCCTGCTTTATGTGAGAATCTTCAGAAAATAATCCCACCCTATACTTATTATCCTGAAGAGGAATAACCCATATAAAACCCGGCAAGGTATCTTCAGATAAGTATACGCCCACATAATCATCTGTTTTTCCATTTGATTTTGTGAAATTATTCAAATTCTTATCATTTATCTCAACAAGCATTTGGGATGCATTAAAATTTTTTTGTTTATTTCCCATGCTTTTTGATACTATGGACTTGTATCCGTCACATCCTATAATGACTCTTGAGGTTATGGACTGTTTATCTGAAAAATAAGCTATTCCCTTTTCAACATCCACATCAACTACTTTTTTATTTATAAGTTCAACGCCATTTTGTATTGCGCGATTTAATAAAAATTGATCATAGGCTATTCTGTCAATTATATAAGCTGCATTTTCATCTTTTCTAACATTCAAAATATTGTTTTTGGAATGTAAAAATGCACCGTTAACCGTGTTTAGGATTATTTCCTCAGGCAATTCATTATATTCAAAAATATGTTTGCTTAAAATTCCTGCACATTGTAATGGATATCCTATACGTGTTTTCTTTTCAAGCATTACCACATTTAAATCGTTTTGTGTGAGGTAAAATGCAATAGTTGAACCAACCGGTCCTGCACCAACGATTACTGCATCATAATCATAATTCATTCAAATCCCCATTTTTTAAATTTATCAAATATCATTTTGGCTTAAGATGTAAAGACTACTTTTCATATACTATGTTTTATAAAAAATTATATTATTAATGTTGCCATCATTATAACTAATTATAGACAGTACTTAATTTTAAATAAATTTTTATATATCTCACTAGTGAAACTGCCAATTTGTTAGAACTTTTTGGAGTGTAAAAAATTTAACTGATAGTACGAATTTTGTTCATTCCATATATTTTCTTATTTTACTTTTTTCCATAATATTTAAACTATTTAATAGTATTTATATAGTTTTACATTGATTTTAAAGAAGGTTTTGAAACTAGATTGTGATTTTAAATGAGGCAATGTAATATGATATCATGCCATAATAAACATTTAGGCATGACTAAAAATTTAAATATTAAAGTGAACAAATATTAATGTGAAAGAATATGATTAATAATAAAAATCGGATCATACCTTAACATGACCTGTTTTGGAGATAATTTATCGGATAATTCCTTAAAGCTTTCAATAACTTTAGAATATGCAGGGACGTTTCTTTCAATGTCTTTTCCATATGGAGTTATCGTTACAAACCATAGCTGGGAAAAATCGGAAATCTCATCAAGCCTTTCAAGCATCGGCTTCGGATTTTTGGTGCAAAACAAGATGCAGTCAACCACGTCATGCGTTAATCTGTATTTGAAAAGCTGATTTCTTGAATACGGGTTTCTGACTAAAACATAACCATCTTTAATTCTATTAAAAAACCATTCGGAAAAAAATGCGGGAATATCTGTTCTAAGACCAGTATTGATTATCATAAAAAAAAGAAAATTTAAAAGAGATTATAAATCTCTTCCAAAGATGTGTACGGCTGCGGTACCTCCTGTACCACCGATATTGTGAGTCATACCGATTTCAGCGCCTTCAACCTGACGTTTGCCGGCTTCTCCTCTCAATTGCCATACGATTTCAGCTGCCTGAGCAATACCTGTAGCACCCAATGGGTGTCCACGTGCCTTAAGGCCTCCTGATGAGTTGATTGGGAAATCACCGTCGATTTCGGTTTGACCTTCTTCAATGACTATTCCTCCTTTACCCTTTTCGGCAAAACCAAGGTCTTCTACGGCCAATAAACCGTTGATTGAGAAACAGTCGTGGACTTCAGTAACGTCAATGTCCTTTACAGTGACTCCAGCTATATCATAGGCTTTTCTGGAAGCCGCTTTGGTTGATTCAATAGTGGTAATGTCTTTTCTGTCATGTAAAGTCAATGTTCCTGAAGCCTGGGCGGATGCCCTGACGTAAATTGGAGTGTCAGTGTACTGGCGTGCCTTTTCGGCCGGAACCATTACAACTGCAGCCGCTCCGTCTGATACCGGAGAACAGTCAAGCAAGGTTAACGGGTCTGCTACCATCGTTGAGTTAATTACCTTTTCAACGCTGATTTCAAATGGGAACTGTGCGTTCGGATTGTTTTTGGCGTTCTTGTGGTTTACAACTGAAAACTGTGCCAGCTGCTCACGGGTAGTGCCGTATTCATGCATGTGCCTTTTTGCAATCATTGCATACAGTGAAGGGAAAGTTGCTCCCTGCTGGGCTTCCCATTCCTGGTCTGATGCTGTTGCGATAGCCGGGGTTGCGTCAACGACGTCAGTCATCTTTTCAACGCCTGCAGAAATTACAACGTCATGGAATCCTGAGGCTACGGCCATAATTCCCTGCCTTAGAGCCAGTCCTCCTGACGCACATGCTGCTTCAACCCTTGTGGTTGGAACCGGATTCAAACCCATGTGATCGGAAATGAGTGCTGCAATATGTTCCTGCTGAACGAATAATCCTGAGGACATGTTTCCTACAAACATTGCTTCAATCTCGTCCCCTCCGATACCTGCGTCCACGATAGCCTTTACTCCCGCTTCAGCTATTAAGTCTCTGAAAGAGGAATCCCATAATTCACCGAATTTTGTTTGTGAAACACCTATAATAGCGACATCTCTCATAATAAATCCTCCCTACATTTTAATTTTACCTTTGAACTTGGCGTAAACAGCGTAATCGACATATGACTTTTTGGATATGATTTCTTCTGTTTTAGGAGCCAGATCTCTTCTTTCGGTTATTTCGTCAGTCACTTCAAGGACAAATCCGTCACTTCCTGCACCTGAACCGTAGGATACGACAAATATCTTGTCTCCAGGCTCTGCAACATCCAGAATGTTGGATAATGCAAGAGGAACAGCACCGGAGTAAGTGTTTCCGATGTTAGGAGTCAATAATCCTTGAGAGTATTGTTCAGGAGTGAATCCAAGTTTATTTGCTGCCCTTAAGTAGAATTTACCGTTAGGCTGATGGAAACATGCGTAATCATAATCGCTTGCCTGAGTGCCAGTTATTTCAAATAAGTTTTTGGCTGCGCTCAATACGTGCTTGAAGTATGCAGGTTCACCTGTGAAACGTCCTCCGTGGGACGGATAATCTTCGCCTTCCCTTCTGTAGAAGTCGGGAGTGTCTGTTGTAAAACTGTAAGTCTCTTCTATATCAGCCAGGGTGTTTTTCTTACCTATGACGTAGGCCGCACCGCCTGCGGATGCTGTGTATTCCAAAGCATCTCCCGGAGCGCCCTGTGAGGTATCGGCACCTATGGCCAATCCGTATTCAATCATGTCACTTTCAACAAGACCCATTGACATCTGAATGCCTGCGGTTCCTGCCTTACATGCAAATTCCAAATCTGCTGCAGTCAAGTCAGGCGTTGCGCCTACGGCTTCTGCAACGATTGTTGCTGTCGGCTTTACTGCATAAGGATGTGATTCGGAACCGACGTAAACGGCACCGATTTTCTGCGGATCTATTTGAGCTCTTGCTAGAGCATATCTAGCAGCGGTAACTGCAATAGTTGCAGTATCTTCGTCGGCAGAAGGAACGGATTTTTCATTAACGACCAAACCGTTGGATAAAGCTACAGGGTCATCTCCCCATACTTTAGCTATTTCTTCTACCTTTATTCTATATGAAGGCACATAGGCCCCATATCCTACAATTCCTACCATTAAATCACCATAAAGTTATGTTATAAAATAATATTATAAAAAGTATTATAATTAATTAATATATGTTTTTAATTATTATATAAAGATATCTACTAAAAATAAGAATTTTAATAAAAGTTTTGAAATTAATTTGAAAAAAAGAATTTTTTGTATGCAGCTGCCGGGATTCGAACCCGGGTTGTAGGCTTGGAAGGCCCAAGTAATAACCAGACTATACCACAGCTGCAAAAGTAAAAAGTGCGGCGTCCGGGATTTGAACCCGGGTCTCTAACGTGGCAGGCTAGAGTCTTAACCAGGCTGGACTAACACCGCATGAAAATAAACAACAATATTATATTGAACGATTATTATATATAAATTTTTTGTTTTAATGCATCCTTTTTAAGGATTTGAAAAAATGAATTTAAAGATTTATTGGCATCTTCAAATCCAATCAGGCTTTTCTTGCAGTAACGCAAATCCAATCCTTCTCATCATTGATATAGGCCTTGAAATCCTTAAAGCCCGTCTTTTCAAGGGATTGTCTCAATACGTCCTCGGAATATATTTTCATATCCAGAAGTTCAACCAAATCATCGTATTTTTCCATTTCGCCTTCCCTGTAGACCGCTTCATTGCAGAAAAATACAAGTCCGTCCTTCTTGAGAACCCTATTGACTTCCATTAAGTCATTGATGAAATCCGGCCAGAAATAGATTGTCTCAAAACCGGTTACTATATCGAAGACGTCATCATCAAAGGGCATTTCGGAAACTGAGCCCTGAATAACTTCGACCTTTCCTTCTTCAATTGCCTTTTCGTTTAGATCAGCTGACTTTTCAACGCTGACTACGGAGTAATCAATTCCAACGACCTTTCCTGAATCAATCTGTTCTGCGAAGCGTTCAAGGTTTCTTCCGCCTCCGCAGCCGATGTCTAAAATGATATCATCTTCATTAACTTCAAAGTGGCTGACGCCCCATACAGCCATTGATTCGTGGGATTCGTTCATACGGTCAAGAATCTTTTCTCCTAATTCGCCCACAGGCTTTCTTGCGTTTTTAATCAGTTCCTTATCTTCAATGTTGTGGCCAGTGTTGACCTTATCGTCACTCATTAAATCACCTATTTTTTAAATCCTTTTCTTGTCTTTATGGCCTGTCCTGTCTGGAAATTATTGATTTCAACTGCTGATAACAGTGATTTTCCGTAGGCCAGGAGCTCATCGGCCTCATTAACTATCAATACTTCATCCCTTGTTCTTATGTTTTCATCGCATTCAATGACGAATTTTGAGAATACGCTTTTTCCCTCCAGGGCGAAAGGTTCTGAGTCCTCATTTACGACAACTCTGTTTTTAGGATACGGCAGTGCCTTGTGAAGCCTTCTTGCGCCTTCCTTTGACAATACGAGATATGAATCTGAGGCCCTCATGTTAACAATTAAGACTTTTCCGTCATAGATGTGGCGGATTTTACCTGTTTTCTTGCTTTTTTCTATTTTTATGTTGCCTTTAAACAGCGCTTCACCGGCGCCGACACCGAACTGGTAATCAGCTATCGCCTTGATTTTTTTAAGGTCATCCCGAACGTATTTTATTTCATCTGATTCTATTGACTTGTTGTAAAGTCCGATATCCAAATCCTTAATGACCTTGGAATGTATCAGCACCTGCTCATAGTTTTCAATGAAATCTGACATGAAATTTGTAATGAATTCAGTGCTGTCAACGTCACGGATTCTTGGAGCTGCGCTCTGGCTTAAAGGATACAATTCATCGATTTCAAGAGGAATGAGACCGAATGGAACGTCAAGGACCATGAAGTCAGTGTTTTCCATATCGAATTCCTGTTCAGCGCCGTAGATGTAGAACTCTCCGAGATGTCCTGAAATGAACTTTGAGTAAGGTTTTCTGCTTGGAGGCAGAATCACCAGATCGCGCTTTTTAGGCATTTCAAGAAGTTTGCGCTGATGCCTTAGGACTTCAGACCTTCCCAATGATTCCGGACCGGTGTAGAAAAATGCAGATTTCTTGCTTCTAGGATCGTATTTTTCCATATCCTCGCTGTAGTTTGCAAGCTGGCGGACTCCGTCAAGAAGGGCAGGATGGGCTCTGCAGCGTTCCTCAACAAGCTCCATAAGGCTTCCTTCATAAATCGCCTGCCGGATTAACCTGAGCTCTGCAAATGAAACATGAAGGTTGTGCTGCGCAATCAAATCCCTTCTTTTCTCTTTAGGCATTGCCCTCAAGTCATCCGGAGTGTATTTTGAGCAGACTTCACATGAACACGGCATTTCCTGAAGGTTTTCAAGCTTGAAAGTTCCTCTGGTTGACAAAAGCCTGTCGTCTTCAGCATATAATATATAGGCCGCTGAATCGAATAAATCGCATCCCATCGCCACAGCAAGGGCGAAAATCATCGGATGGCCTGCTCCCATAAGATGGCGGGGAGTGTTGTCCGGAAGACACATCATTGAGTTCATGACAACGTCAACAAGCTCCTTGTAGTGATAGGACTCCATTAGCGGAACCACAGCGCCAATCGGATACAAATCAGCATCCAATTGAGACAGTTCAGCTGCGCATTTCTGCCTCAGGTCCATGAATGTGGAACCCTGAACCACAGAGTTCAAAAGCATCCCTATGTCATTTTCCTTTTTGATTTTGACTGCTTCCTTTGCCCGTTCAAGAGTGATTTTCAAGTCCTCTTCGGCCTTCTGGCGGTCAACGAAAGGTGCCGTTGGAATGTCAAGGCTTGTTCCGATGTCGGATTTGATTAAATCCTGAAACTTGATTACTTCCTCATTTGTAATGTCCACATCACCGTAAACTGAAAGCTGGAATGAACCTGAATCGGTCATTATAGGTCCGTCAAAGTTAATCAGCTTGTGCAGACCCTCATCAATGGCTTTCTGTTTTAAATCATCATCCTTATAAATTAAATAAGCGTTAGTTATTACAATGTCTGCTCCATACTTTTTCACGTCAATTGCTTGTTTTCGCGGATGGATTACAGGCATTAATGCAGGCGTTTTAACGTTTCCATGCTTTGTCTTTAAAACACCGACTCTTCCTCTCATATCTTTAGCTTTTATCTCAAACATGTAATTACCTAAAAACAGTTAGTTAGAATTAATTTATTTAATGGAAATTATTTAAATTTAACTCATTTTCAAAAGAGTATTGCTTTTAAATTGTAAAAAAAATAGAAAAAAGGTTTAAAATAAATCTAAACCTTTACATCAAATACATCTTTGAAGCCATGCTTTTTCCGTCAGGCATTTCACTTAAATTTAGGTGTGTTTTTGAAGGAAACGTGTTTGTCCTTGTTTTATTAATTTCTGGGAGGAAATTATCAAATCTAAATGGAAAAATGCATATGTTGGGAAAATAGGTAGAAACACCATTGGAAAGAGCATTTTCAACTTCAGGTAACCCGCTTTTTGCAAGGGAGATGTTTTCTAAGGGGAGAAAATCATTATGAGTTATGTTTTTGAATGGCAAATCCCCTCCAAATTGAGACAGGCTACTCCTTTTTCCGGCAGGATTGTTTTGTGAAGTGAAATTATCATCAAAAACAATGTCTTTAGATAATTCCTGAGGCAAGACCCCATTGAATTCCTTCAATATATTGTGCGTATTGTTTCTGCTGTTTTTGAATGCAACGCAGATGTTGTCCAGTCCGATTAATACAGACATGATATCATTAGTCTCTTCTTTGATAGGAGGAATATTTTCATCAAATCCTGAATGGGAGACGTTTAAATCGATTATAGGAGAATTATTCATCTTTTCACCTTCAATTGCATTATTTATTTCAGCTTCATGAGCTGCCGGTTTGAGTTCGTATAGATTCTTGTTTTCACGCTCCAGCGGAGCGCAACCAAATGAAGTTTGATCATTATGGGAGTGAATGTCGTCCATTGAATGTTCGCCAGGAACATCAATTAATCTTTCGCATGAAGTTCCCTCTGATTCAATAGGAACTTTCAATCCCGACTCTTCAGGTTCAGCGTCGTCAAGCGCAGCAGCTGAAACCTCCGAGATTATAGCGAAAGATAACATAACAATCAAAAACATCAGTACAATATTTCTGTTATTTCTTATGCTTTTCACCTCGCTTTTTTTAACTCCAACCTCAAGAATTAATCATGATTTATCATGAAATTTTATCAAAGAATTTTTCTCAAATCCTTGAATTTTCTTAAGATTGTTAGTAATCCTTAGTAAAAAAGTAGTATATAAAGTTTTTCATTTAAAAATGGGCTAAAAATGCCTAAAAAACGATTTCAGGCGAAAAATCAAATGTCTTAAAAGTCCCCAAATCCTGTTTTAGTAACCTGAAGTTAGTTAATTTGGGAGTATCTTTGATTAATTGTGCCGATGGTGAAATAGGCATTGATTACTTTATCAAGTTAATTATCGCCTAATTAAGCTTTTTTTAATCAGATATTAACGTTGATTTCTCATTTATTTGAAAATTTATTGAAAAATACCGAATCAATCTTAAAAAGCCCTTAAAATTGAAAAGCTTTTTTAAAGGGATTCAGTTAAATTAAAGGAATCTGAAAACTTTAAGAAACCCAAAAGCCAAAATTAAAGCCATTAATGTTTCGGTGATAAAAGTAACATCAGTAAACTTTAAGTTAATTTCAGCCAAAATCGGATTAATGGAGCTTAATTTATCAAAAACAACTTAGTTTAAACCTGATTTAACCAGATTAAGCTTGATAATCGAAAAATAATTCTAAAGGCCTAAGGATGATTAACACTAAAATATAAAATGTAATTTAAATTAAAATCAGCAAACATTAATTGACATGACTCTAATTAATAAACAATCGCTTTAAGAAATGTTTTCATTAAGATAACTGATTATCCATAAAGTTTTTTGTACTCCATATTGGTTGCATACAAACCGTAAAGCCAAATTACGAAGGATAATACCGAAAACATCAGACCGAAGCTTGAGTAAATCCTTAACGGAACAAGAATGACTGTTACGAAAAATATTGTAAGACCTTTAGGAAGGTTTCCCAAATATAAAATTCCGATTCCCGGGAAGAGAAATGAAAGAATTAAAGCGAATGATTTGTTATCACGGTTTTCTACGCTTGAAACAACAAAGTGACATCCCCAAAGCACCAGCTTTTCAAAAAGTTCCGCAATATTTTCAATTATTTCCGAAGCCATAACATTACTATGTAAATAAAACTATTTAACAGTTGAAGTTAAAATTATAATTGATACAATGGATTATGAAAAAAACGCCCGGGTAATTAATGACGATATCTTCGATTTGATTAATCGATGTTTCGATGAGGAAAGAAGTAGTCGAAATAATGAAAGTAGGCTCAATTTTTTTGATACTTACAACAATTACTTTGTTTTAACGGACGATGGATCCTATTCTATTAACTCAAAGGAAATAAATCATAAAATTGAAACGCTACATACATCTACAGGTGCAATTAGTGAGGCATTTGAGAAATTTATCAAACCGATGAAATTCGACTACACCAAAGACATCACCATTTTAGACATCTGCGCAGGACTCGGATACAACAGCTCAGCGGCGATTGATGACTTTTTAAAGCACTCTGAGGACTCCAACCTAAAAATAGACATGGTTGAGATTTCAGCCGCCACTTTAGCCTGCGGGCTTCTGGTGCCGTCACCGATTAAAGCACATGACATTACCCGAAAGGCCATTGAAAATGAATTGATTAAACAAGATTATGCAACATTGGAACTTGAAACGGCAGAGATTCCATCTAACATTGACATTAACGTCTACATCGAGGATGCCAGAAAAACCGTCCAAAGGCTTGATGATAAAAGCTATGACGCAATATTTCTTGATCCCTTCAGCCAGAACATGGCTCCGGAACTGTTCTCGCTTGAATTCTTTAAGCAGTTCAGAAGGATAATTAAAGACACGGGCATTGTTGCAACCTATACATCAGCAGCGCCGGTAAGGGCGGGTTTCATTAAGGCTGACTTTTATATCGGCCTTGGACCCATTTTCGGCAGAAAGCAGGGAGGAACCCTTGCAAGCCCCTCCCAGGAAATGCTTGATACGGCACTTCCTAAAAACGATGAGATAAGAATTGCCCTATCAGACGTTGGAATACCGTTCAGAGATCCCGGTCTTGACAACTCAAGCGAATACATTCTGGATAAAAGAACCGAGGAAAGGCACGCCAAAAGGCACACGGAAAAGATTTCATCAGCGGTTAAAACGCCTATATTTCTGGCACAGGAAATGGATGACGAGAAGCTTAAAAGGCGCGTCGAGAGAAATCTCGCTAAAATGAACATTCCTTCAACGACATCTGCTGAAGCCAAATACATCGTCGAAATAGAAAACACATACTCAGAAAAACAGGATTTAGAAAAGAATTCAAGAAATAGAATATTGGATATGGCTAAAAAATTAAAAGAAGTAAAAAACGGCGATTATTCGTAAATCATCTCACCATTTTTTAACATGTAAGCTGCTGCTTTTGAGGATAAAACTGATTCGGATATGACATTCAATGTTGTTCCGTCATATACGTGCTCGTTTCCGAAAATACTCCAGTCGGCGTCACAGTTTGCACAGAAGATATGGCCTTCGGCGCTTCCGCCTTCCTTATATCCGGTTGCAGGGAAAACACCATAATCTGTGGTTTCATCACCTGCCCAGAAAATGCTCCAGTAGAGCTCTGAGCTTCCGCAGTATGGACATACCCTTTCAAATACTGTCACGTAGAACTTGTATCCGTATTCTGAAAGCTCGCCGGGAGCTGAAGGTCTTCCGATAGCCATTATGGTTTTGTTGTCAGGTGAAACACCGTAAATTGAGTAATACAGAGTTTCATGAACTACAACAGTTTCGTTTTCCTCTTCAATTTCCTCTACAGCGGTTATATTAATTATATTACATATTTCAAGCCCATTTGATAAATCACAGGATTTAACGTCATGAACTCCACTTGACAGGTTCAGCTCAAGGGAAGCGATACCGTATGCGCTGGTTGTGACGTAGTATTCTTCACCGTCAACGCAAATCTTCATTTCCTTGTTTGAAGCCACAGAACCGTCATCGTTAATCAGAATAACGTTGAATGAACAGTTAAAGCTGTCGCTTTCAACGTCTGAAGTAATCATCGTCGGAAGCACGCTTACAATGTTTGATGTCATTTCACCGTTTATCGGATTAATTGCAGTTAAAACGTAAAGGCCGGGCAAGAGATTGATATTCAGCTTTGCCAGTCCGTATTCGTTGGTAGTTCTTGTGTAGAACACGCCGTTGATGTTGAAAGTAACATCACTATTGGCCAGAGGATTGCCTGTGGCATCCAAAAAGCCTGCATAATATTGAGTCTGGCTTTTATAAAACTTCGTAACGTCGGATCCGCTTACTGAAGGAAGAACCGTAATCCTGTTGGAACACATCAGACCGTTTTGATGAATCGCAGTCAATATGTATTCACCGGAGTTAAGGTTGATGTTCAATCGTGCAACACCGTTTTCGTTGGTCTTACGGGTGTAGAATACGCCGTTGATGTTGAAAGTAACTTCAGTGTTGGCTAAAGGATTTCCGTTCCTGTCCAAGAAGCTGGCATAGTATTGAGTGTCGTTTTTAAAGACCTTAACTACATCTCCACCGGATAATGTAGGCAGAATCTCAATGTCACTGTCCAGACTGATGTAGCTCAATTCATAATTGTATCTGGTGGAAACGGAATAGTTTCCCGGATTCAGATTGATTGCAAGAGATGCAACACCATTAGAATCAGTGACCCTGGCATAATCGACACCTGCAACGTTGATAATCACTGTAGCGTTTTGCAAAGGATTATCGCCTTGCGTTAATGTTACCTGATACCTTGATCCGTTCTTATAATACATTAATAAATCCATAGTCTCTAAAGAATAGTCGTCCTGACTAATGGATATCTTATCTGATACATTTAAAGAAATCCCCGATGGGGGTTCTTCATCCGCATCACTTGTTTCAATATCATCAGTGCTGTTAGTTATGTCAACTGCTGCAACAGCTGATATTGACAACATGAAAACAAGCGTTATAAATAATAAATTAATTTTTCTGTTAAACATGTATTAACCTCGTTAACATATCAATACAAAATCTGGTTTTGTATCGGGTACATAAAGTGTTTGAAGGTTTTCTTATAAAAAGCTTTTTATTTTCAAAAAGCCGATAAATAAAGCCAAATAGCCCAAATAAAGCAAAATTAAAGGGAATTGATATATAGCATATTTTATGTAGTTTATAGAAACAATCAATTAATGAGTATTTATCAATTTTAAAGTCATTTAGTGCTTATTTATTAAATCTGAAATGACTGAATAATGTTCAATGACTGGCTTATTGACCATATTCGAAAAAAAGAATTGGATAAAAAAGAGATAATATTATTTTAAAATGAAAATAAAAAAAGGAAATTAATGGAATTGGAAATTAAAGTCCTTATTCCACAGTTACACATTTCGCCAAATTCCTTGGTTTATCAGGGTCAAAGCCCTTCTCGATTGTAATATAGTATGACAATAACTGAAGCGGCACAATATAGACCAGGGGCGCGATAATTTCAGAAACTTCAGGGTTGATTTTAAAGACTTCAGGAGCCTTCAGGGCAAGTTCCTCATCATCAGCTGCACCGAATGCCAATACCCTTGCACCGCGTGATTTCACTTCCTCAAGATTGCTCATTGTCTTTTTGTGGGAATCTCCCGGAGGAATAACGACAACAACAGGTATTCCCTCATCAATCAGTGCCAGAGGGCCGTGCTTGAGCTCTCCTGCAGCGTATCCTTCGCCGTGAATGTATGAGATTTCCTTTAATTTCAAGGCTCCTTCAAGAGCAGTCGGGTATGAGTAGCCCCTTCCAAGGTAGAAGAAGTCCTTTGCGTAATTGTACCTTTTAGACATTGACTTTATTGACTCAACGTCTTTTAATACCTCATCAATGAAATCAGGAACATTATTGAGCTCGTTTAATAGGTTTTCGTCCTTTGCCATCAGTGCAGCAAATAAATAGATTGCCGTCAGCTGTGAAACGTAGGTTTTCGTTGCGGCAACGCCTATTTCAGGACCTGCCTGGGTCTGTATGACATACTGTGCTCTTCTTGTGATTGATGAACCTGCAACGTTAACGATACCTAGAGTCTTTGATGTTTCGTTTGCAACGTCCAGCGCCTTCAGAGAATCTGCAGTTTCACCGGACTGAGAAATGAAAATGACCAATGTATTTTCATTCAATGTCTTTTGTGAGAACTTGAACTCTGATGCTAAAATCACGTCAGTCGGGATTCCGGCAAGAGATTCAATCAAGTACTTTCCAGTAAGTGAAGCGTGATATGAGGTTCCGCAGGCCACAAAGCAAATTCTTGTGATGTCATCAAAGTCTTTAATTATATTTTCGATGTTTTCCCTTTGGGTTAGGGTGTTTCTAACAGCAGTTGCCTGTTCGTTGATTTCCTTAATCATGAAGTGGTCGTATCCTTCCTTTTCAGCCATTTCAGGCGTCCAGTTGATGGTGTCAATCTCCTTGTTAACTACATTGTCGAATTCGTCGTGAACGACAGCACCGCTTTTATCCAAAATGACGATTTCTCCCTTTTCAGGATAGATTATGTCTCTTGCGTATTTTAATATTGCGGGAGAATCGGATGCAAGGTAATATCCGTCTTCACCAAGCCCCACAATCAATGGAGAGTCCTTACGGGTTGCAACAATCTTGTCAGGTTCCCTTAAGGATATTGCAGCTATTGCGTAAGCCCCTTCAAGCTTTTCTATGGTTTTTCTAACCGCATGCTCCAAATCAAGGCCCTCATCCATGAACTTCTGAATCAGATGAGGAATTACTTCGGTATCGGTATCAGATCTGAAAGTGTGTCCTTCAGCCATAAGCTCCTCTTTAAGCTTCGTATTGTTTTCAATGATTCCGTTGTGAACCACTGCAATCTCATTTTCCTCGTCAAGCTGAGGATGAGCGTTAAGCTTTGAAGGGTCGCCATGTGTAGCCCACCTTACGTGAGCTATGCCAAAACTTCCCGGCATGTCCGGCAAATCAAGCTTTTTGTTAACCTCATTGATTTTACCTTCGTCCTTTTTAACGTAAATATTTTCATTTTCATAAGTAGCCAGCCCTATGGAATCGTATCCCCTGTATTCAAGCTTTGAAATGCAGTCAAATAAAATAGGGGCAGCATTACTATCATTATCCTTCAATATACAACCAACAATACCACACATGTTAACACCAATTAATAATTATAAATATCCTCATAAAGCTTTACGACTTCCCCTATGATTAAAATGGCCGGAGTCCTGATTTCCTTTTCGGAAATATTTTCTAACGTGCCAAATATAACGTTTTCATCAGGCAGGGTGCCGCTTTCTATAGCGCATACCGGAGTGTCCTTGTCACGGTACTTCATAATCTCAGAAGTATTTTCTTTAATATTGCCTATTCCCATTAATATAACTAACGTGTCGGCAGTATAGTCCCAGTGCACCTGACTTTCAGGCTTGGTCGGGTCTTCATGACCGGTTACGATTGTAAGTGACGTTGCAACCGCCCTGTGAGTTACAGGAAGTCCCAGTGACGTTGGCGCACCGATAGCTGAGGTTACGCCAGGAATAACTTCAAACTTGATATCATGTTCCATTAATGCCAGTATCTCTTCTCCGCCACGGCCGAAGACAAATGGGTCACCGCCCTTAAGCCTTACAACGTTTTCATGCTTTTTGGCCTCATCGATAATTAACTCGTTGATTTCATCCTGGGTCTTGTAGTGTTCACCGGCTTTCTTTCCGACATAAATCCTTTCAGCGTCTTCAGGAGCATGTGCCAATATTTCCTCATTGGCCAGATAATCGTATAAAACAACATCGGCCTTGTTTAAAGCCTTTACCGCCTTTAGAGTTATCAGGTCCGCATCTCCGGGTCCGGCACCGATTAAATAAACTACCATTTAAATCACTTTTTGTCTATAAAAATCCCTTAAAGAAATTCAATCCGTCCGTTGAGCCCAAAATCTCTTCACAGGCCCTTTCAGGGTGAGGCATCATTGCGCATACAAGTCCTGATTCGTCACAGACGCTTGTGATTGCTTCCATTGAACCGTTAGGGTTTCTGTCCTTGAACTGCAATACAATCTGGTCCTGATCCTTTAACAGGTCAATGTTTTCGGTGTAGAACCTGCCTTCCGCATGGGCAATAGGAATCTTGACGGTCTGTCCTTTCTTGAAATCCTTTGTGAAGGGAGTTCTTGTTGAGGAAACCTTCAGGTCAACCCATTCGCAGTTGAATTTAGGGTTTTCATTCGTGATGAAAATTCCTGGAACAAGTCCGATTTCACCCAATATCTGAGCTCCGTTACAGATTCCCAAAACAGGCTTTTCCTCTTTAACCAGCGCCTTGATTCCATCGATTACGGGAGTTATTGATGCCATTGCGCCGGCCCTTAAGTAGTCTCCGTATGAAAATCCACCGGGAATGACAACGCCGTCAAAGTCAGTCAAATCGTCGCTGTTCCACCAGACGTATTCTGCCTGCATGCCGACCAGTTCTATGGCGTGGGCCACGTCCCTGTCACAATTGGTTCCGGGAAATCTAATTACTCCGATTTTCACTTAAACCACCTTATTTACCGCAGGCCATATTCTGTGGGATAACGTTGATCTTATAATTGTGAATTACAGGATTGCACAAAAGCCTTTCACACATGTCAACGACGTTTTCACGGATTACTTCCCTGTCTTCGCCTTCCATCTGGAACTTGATAATGTCAACGGTCTTGGCGTTTTTGACTTCATAGCCCAATAAGGCTAAAGACCTTTCGATTGTACTGGCTTCAGGGTTCAACATACCGCTTTTAAGAGAAATTTTAACTTCTATATCAAATAACATTTAAATCACCTTTTCATCATCGGGAATAATTCTATTGTAAACTTCAACGTAGGCATCCATGACTTCTGAATCCTTGCCTTCTCTGAACAGTTCCTTATCAAGCATTTCCAGGGTTTCAGCATCCCAGAGCCTGCATCCGTCAGGGGAAATCTCATCACCCAATAGGATGTTACCTTGTGAATCCTTACCGAATTCAACCTTGAAATCGACCAGAATGATGCCTGCATCCTTGAAAAATTCAGTCAGGACATCATTGATTTTCAATGCCTTTTCGGTCAGGATGTCGACCTCTTCGGGAGTGGCAATGCCCAATGCCTGAATCAGCGAATCGTTAAGCATAGGATCGTGGTACTCATCATCCTTGAAATCCATCTGCACGATTGGAGGATCCAGTTTTTTACCTTCTTCAATCGGATATTTACGAACTAAACTTCCGGTAGCTATGTTTCTTACAATGACTTCAATAGGAATCATTTCAAGCTTTTTAGCTAACATTACATTGTTTTCTGGTAAATCGATGAACTGCGTTTCAACACCTTCATTTTCCAAAACCTTGAAGATTTTAGCTGAAATGACTGCATTGTAAGCGCCCTTATTGGTCATGACCTCTTTTCTAGCGCCGTCACCGGCAGTCATATCGTCACGAAACTCGATAATGACCTCATCGGCATTATCCGTGGTGAAAACACTTTTCACTTTACCCTGGTTAATTAACTCTTTTTTCTCCATGATATCAACAAATTAATTTTTGAATTATTATACAATTAACTTTGTTTTAAATCTTATATAATATTAATTAATGGATAATTCGGACTTGCTGATTTGAAATCTGATTTTTGAAAAAAAATTCCGTTTTTATGGATGATATATTCGTTGTTTTAGCCATTCAATTTTAATTATTGCTTGATTAGCATATAAAATTAAATATATCCTTATTTGTTTAAATTAAGTGCTTATTATTATCCATTTAAGCTGTAAAAAGAGCCCATCTTTTGGAAATTTCTGCTGAAATCAAGTAACTGAAATATAGGATTAATTAAATTAATAGATAATAAAAAAAGTATCAAAATTATTAAGTGTAGTTTTGATTTGACGATAGGTCGTGAAGAGTCCATTTTTGGGAGCATTGCTAAATCAGACTTGTTAATTTTTTTATCAATATCACTTGTTTATGAAATAGATAACAAGTATGACATAACAATCATACTCTAAAAAAACACTAAAATACTCAATCTTTCCTCTTATCCAACTCTTTTCTAATATTTTCAATAGATTCATTAGATATTTTAATTGCTAAATTTCTAAATGCTATTTCATCAAAAAATTGATACTTAGGATCCTCTTTCGCATAATATATTACCATGTAATCACCTAAAAACTATTAATTAAACACAAAATCTATGGTAATGGCATAATTCTTAAAAAAGAAAATTATCACCAAATAAATTATATTTCAAGCAATATTAATACTTTACTAAAACACAAAAAAACAAGCAAAAATTATTAAAAAGTATGAAATAACATATCATACTCTAAAAAAAACACTAAAATACTCAATGTTTCCTCTTATCAAACTCTTCAATAAATTTCTCAAATGATTCATTAGATAATTTTATAGCTAAATTTATAAAAGCTATTTCATCAAAAAATTCATATTTAGGATCCTCTTTTGCATAATATATTACCATTTAATCACCTTAAATATATATCATTATGTTTCTATATGAATACAATATTATTTAAATTATATTATTTACTTATTTTTATTAAAAAATTGCGGATTCAACTCCACATCAAAATAATGTTTTTTCTTTTTCCAAATATAACCATCTCCTTTAGAAATAATAGATACATCTATATCCCCACCAACAGTTTCCAAATTTGAATCCATTTTACGCTTTAAAGATGTAATGCGAATTAGAGATTCTACCATGTTAGCTAATTCCTCCTTTGGTAATACTGCCACAGAATTTAAAATAGGATATGCATAATTATCTTTTAATTTTGCAATATCTCTTATAAACTCCTCCACCCCAATATCAGAACTCATAGAAAAATTATCTAAAATTTGATTAACTAGAGATAGATAATTATTTTTAATTTCATCATTTGAATTAAACTCTACACGTATTTTTTCCAGATGATTATCAAGAAAATTACTAAATAGTTCTACAATTGCATTCTCCATAGTTGAATCAATGCCTGTTAAAAAGGTATTTATAACATCTTTTTGGGCAAAAGGAAATATTCCACTTCCATCATAATTAATCAATTCTTCATAATCAACAATTTCTATTTTCCCAGAATTATTTAGACATATGTTAAATTTTACAACTGAAGGAAAGAGATCTTGAGTATTAAAACCGGAAATAACAATACCAGTGCCCATTCTCATTAAATAATTGAAAAAGATATTTTTCAATAAAGTTACAATTTCATCATGATGCTCATCTTCAACATAATCAGGAATGATTTCTTCAAATTCATTATCGTATTGTTTTATAATCTGATTATAGTCATTTAAAAAGTCCGGCAAATCTTGAGTAACTCTGGATTTTAAAAAATCAACCAAAGAACCTTCATAATTTTCCATCTGACGAACAATAAGGGGTTTGAATAATTCTAATCCTGATTCAATCATTGATTCGAAATCCGAATTTGGAGTATTTTTGCCCAAAAATTCTAAGAAATCATCTTTAATTGAAATAATATCTTTTTCCTCAAAATCTGTTCTTTTGCGATATTCTTTAATTAATGTTTCCATCGGAATCTTTTCAAAATCCGCTGATCCGTAAATCATCATGCCCATTGGAGGATTATCCTGAGAGAGCATGAATAATTTATTTACTCCATTATATGTTTTACTTCCATTTACCGTCACCGCACTATCAGCCGCCATAGCAATAGCGCTTTTATTCATAGTTAACACTTCTGATGTCATATTATCACGCTTTTAAACTAATTAATATCAAGATTTGATAAACATCAAGACCATTAAAAGTCAAGATGCAAATGCCAGCAAATATCAAATTTACGAAAATATATAATTCCAAAGTAGTATATAAAGTAGCTAGTTTCTTTTCAGATAATATAACCTCCTTAAATCAATATTCTAATGAAAAGGTGAAAATTTAATCAGCAGGGAAAAAAAGATTAAAATACTTCAAATCAAAACAGACATTATAATACATTAGAAAATCCGAAAAGAAAAACACTCAAATTAAATCAAATTAGCTTCAATTAAATAGCATACTCTAAAAAAATAACCCATAATCATAACAGCAAAATGCTATTTGAAAACATCATCATGTAAAATCAATATTTTTCATCTAAGACATGTAGATGTTGAAAATTATTAAAAGCAAACTGTTGAAACTTTAAAAATCAGCAAAAAATTACCTTCCAAAATCAATACTCTAAAAAGCAAGTAAAATCAGTAAACCACCCACCGGCTCATTTTTTGTTGAAATAAAAAAAGAAGTATCGAAATTAATATGATAATTTCGATTCATTTTTTACAAATTATATCTTTTAACTCCTAAGAATATAGCTATAGCGAGTATAACTAATGCGATTGGAATACCCGTTTTAGCATCCAGCTTGTACGGGTTATTATTTTGATTGATCTTAGGTTTCTTTGGCGAATTATGGGCCACTTCTGAAATATTATCAACTCCTTTATCGTTGCCGGTTGCAGTATTGTTTGCGGTCTGATTGTCCGTGACAACAACAGTCGTATTATTGTTTATAACTGTATTGTTAGTCTTGTTGGTAACGTTATTTAAGAGATTGGCAGTGTTGTTTGTAATGTTTTTCAACGGATTTGTGTTATTTTTGGAATCTGTCTTATTGGTAACGTTATTTAACAGATTAGTAGTATTTTTAGTCTTATTGGTAACGCTATTTAACAGATTAGTAGCATTTTTAGTATTGGTCTTATTAGTAACGTTATTTGTAACATTTTTGGAATCAGTCTTATTTGTAACGTTATTCGTGACATTCTTGGAATCCGTCTTATTGGTTACATTATTAGTTTTATTTGTAACGTTTTTTACCGGATTGGTATCGTTATTTGTGGAATTGTCACCCAGCGCAAGCTTACCCACTTCAGGAATCGTAACCATTGTCTTATTTTCAATATCAGAGTAGTTTCCATTACCGGAATAATTGGCCTTAAGCTCATATTTGCCCGGATTCAAATCGCTGACGTTCAATGGTGCATCACCGTTTTTGACGTTGACCCTGTAATCCTTGCCGTCGATTGTATAGAGGACGCTTCCTGTCGCATCATGGGGCAGGACAACATGAATCTCTAAAGTATCATTTAAGACGTTCGTATTAAAAATCAAATCAAAAGACATTTTTTCATCCTTAACTTCCTCACTGGCCGCAAAACCCAAAGCCAGAAGGAAAATTAAAAACATTAAAAATAAACTAGATTTTCTCATAATTCTAATTATTCGAATTACACTTTAATAAGCTTTTGCAAAATAAGTTAAATGTAGGTCAAATCGCCTTCGGTTTTAGAAAACTTGATGCCGTTGGTTTTGCCGTTTGGAAGCTCGGATGATATTACAACGGGATAGTCATCACCTGAATCGATAATCATGGTGTGGATAACATCCTTTCGGGTTTCGGCAACGATAATATATCTGCCATTCTCCTTTTTAAGCTCGCCCCTTAGGAAAACGTCGCTGAACGTCTCACAGTACAGGTATTCGGGCAGCTTGACATTAATGTCAAAATAATCCAATATGTCCTTTAAAATCATAAAAATCAAAAAATAAAAAATTTAAAAATTAACTATGCGGTCACAGTTAATTTTTGAGATGCATTGCAGGTTTCAAAGTCAGCGGTACCGTTGAAGGTACAGTTGAAAGTGTATTGGCCAGGATTTACGCCTGCAATACCAAATCCTAACTTACCGTCCTTATCAGTGGTGAAGTTAATATGGTTTTGCTCACCGCTTTCTGCAATTACGATAATGTCAACTACCTGATCGGCAATTGGAGAACCGTCTTTTGCAGTTAAGGTTAAGTTAAAGAAATCACCGTTTTTAAGGGTATCCGGACTTGTAATCTCAATTTGGCTTGCCTGAGCGGCATATGCAAAGGAACATGCAAACACAAATATCAATAGCGCAAAGATAATCTTTTTATTCACATTTTCACCTCGATTATTCCATTTTAGGCAGATATTTCTGGTCTGATTCGTAAGACGAGCCAATCAGCTTGCCGGTATCAACGTCGAATTGTCTGAATCCGCCGTCTTTATATTGGATTTCCCTATAATGTCCGCTTCCGGCCTGATGATTGAATTTAATTTCTTCTGAAACTATATTTTCATCTTCTGAATCGTAATCTGTCAAGTTAGATACTAAAACGCTTGAATCATTTGGATTTTTACCGTTCATTACAGACCTCCATAGAATGCTTTAACAAGATAATTAGTATCCTTGATGAGTAATTTGATTTTACTATGTTATTAAATTATTGCTTGAAATGACTTTTACTTGTGATGACAATAATTACCATTTAATGAAATATTACTCGATGAGGTCAATTTTACAAACACAGGACAATTTTACTCAGTAAAAGCAATATTTACCTCACAACATAATTTAATTGAAAAAACAAAGGTTTATAAGGCTTTAAATCCAATATAAACATGTGTAAAATTAAAATGAGGAATACATATGGCAAAAGAAATTAAAGGCAAATATGTCCCTGTTCGAAGTGATGCTGAAGATGAGATTCATATCATTTGCATGTCCCAATTAGAGGAATATCCGGAATATCTAACGAAATTAGATGATATTGTTGGAGGATATGAGTCAAGATTTGTATCCGAAAGATATAAGAACCTGAATTTAGATTCCGTCAGACAAAGAAAAAACGGGAATCTGATAAATATTGAACATCATTCAAGCATTGATGCTGATTTGATGAGAAGGGATTATGAGTACTGCATCAGCACACACGCAGCAACAAAAAGATATGTGGAACCATTCATATTCTACACAGGAGACTTACCCATCAAAGAAGTTGATTTCGCCAATGATTTAATGTTTTTTAATCCAAAATGGATTAAATCAAAAGAAAGATGTGGAAGCATAAGATTAAATAATCTCAAATACAAAATAGAAAAACAAGAAAAATGCAGTGCATTTGAGATTCTTGATTTGATTTGGCTTCCAAAGTACCAAAATGATATAAACTTTGTTGATACAATACTTGAATGCGTTAAATTATACAAACATGTAATTGGCGACGAATGGGTATTATATGTAGCAAAGAAATGCCTGAGACTATGGGTTGGAAGGCATGTGGAAGATGAAGAACAATTAATAGAAGCAGTTGGAGGTTTAGATATGTCAGCATTAGAATTAAGACCATTTGAAGAACAATTTGCAAACGTACTGCTTGCAAACAAATTAGACCAAGCCGAAAAAAGAGGAAAAGAACAAGGAAAAGAACAAGGAATAGAACAAGGAGAAGAAAACATCATACTAAAACTCCTTAAAAAAAACAGTCCCGAAGAAATAAGCGCACAATACGACATACCACTTGAAAAAATTCGCAAAATAGAAGAATCTAAATAGATACACCAATTTAGATATTCAACATATTAAAGGGTTTCAACATGTCAGCATTAAAATTAAGGCCATTTGAAGAACAATTTGCAAACGTACTGCTTGCAAACAAATTAGACCAAGCCGAAAAAAGAGGAATAGAACAAGGAGAAGAAAACATCATGCTAAAACTCCTTGAAAAAAACACACCCGAAGAAATAAGCGCACAATACGACATACCACTTGAAAAAATCCTTAAAACACAGAAATTCAAAATAGACATTCAATTTTAGAAATATCAATTTTTGAATATAGTGTTCAAGTATTTGAACAGTTATTTATAAACTAGTGTTCAACCATTTGAACACTAAATCAATTAATTTTACTTTTAAATCAAACCCTTTCTTCAGCCTCATCCCAGTCGGGGTTCTTTGCGGGAAGAATCGTGAAGATTAAAGTGGCCGAAAGAAGTATTGCCGCTGAGATAACCGTGAACGTCAGCTGCTCATATGAACCGCTTTTTGCAACGTCAAACATTCCCCCAATCCAGATGATTGAAATGAAAATCGGAAGGATGTACTTGACGATAATAAGCCACCATTTGCCTAATTTTATTGTTTTGCTTTTGGAATTTAAAAAATCGATTAGCTTTTCGACCTTGAATATCCAGGCAAAGACAATGCATTCAATGACAACACCCAAAAGCAATGCAATCTGGTTGATGAAGGTATCGACAAAGCCTAAAAGGGACCCTCCGAACGAGGTTGCATAAATCATGGATATTGCCGCAGCGACTATGATGAGCGCAGTCATGGTTCTTGACCTTGTAGATGCGAACTTGTTCTGTATTGAAAATGACAAAGGCTCGATTGTGGAGAGGATGCTTGTAAGGCCTGCCAGATAAACTGTCAGGAAGAATAGCGGTCCTAAAACGTATGCCCACTGGCCTAAAACGTTGAAAACCGTCGGATAGACAATAAATACCAGACCGGTTCCCTGTGAAACCAGATCCGCCACCGGAGTTCCTGACTGAAGTGACATGTAGCCCAGAATGGAAAAGACCCCTAAAGCTGCGAAGTTTTCAAATAATGAGTTTGCAAGAGCTATTGAAATTGTGTTTGTTATCAAATCGGCGTCATCTTTAACGTAGCTTGCATAGGTAAACGCTATTGACATGCCGAGGCTTAAGGAAAACACGATCTGGCCGAATGCAGCCATCCAGATTTCAAAATGAGTCAGAAGCGACCAGTCCGGATTGAAAAGCTCTGCAAGGCCGATTGACGCACCGGGCAATGTAAGTGAAAATGCCACAATTATAATCATTATTATGAATAATAATGGGACTAAAATCTTTGATACCTTTCCCAGACCTTGCTCCAAATCCCTGTGTGAGATAAACCAGATTATAATCCATCCGGCAAGCATTGCAACAGCTATTACCGGAATGAAGTTCAAAAGTCCCATGAATGAGTCTGAAGACTGAAGAAGCGTTGTGGTAAAGAAATTGTTAGGATCGGCTCCCCAGCCCTTGGTGAAGCTTAGCATCATATAGATTCCGTCCCATCCGAGAATGGCTGAGTAGTAAATCATTATCATGAATACGGCAACCGGCAGAAACCAGCCCAGATATTCGCATTTGGAATTGATTTTTCTTGCCGCTTTTGCAAATGAAGACTTGAAATTGTATCCGACGCCATACTCAAGGATTAAGAATGGAATTCCCATTATGAGAATTGCTACGATGTACGGGATGTAAAAGGCTCCTCCCCCGTTTGAATAGAGCACGTAAGGATATCTCCAAATGTTTCCAAGTCCGACTGCCGAACCTATCATTGCAAAAACGAATGACAGGTTGCTTCCCCACTCATTTTTATCTGTCATAATTATTAGTTATATTTTGGTAGGTATAATGTTTGCGATTGGCATTTTGTTAAAATTCAATGATTTCCACATTTTCAAAGATTTTTTGTAACTGATTTTTAAAATCGCTGATTTGGGAATCCGTGACCCTTTCAGAGTAGAAATCCTTTTCTAAAAGTTCATACTTTCTTTTAGCCAGATTGTGAAGTTTAAAAATTTCAATTTTTTTGGGGGAATATTGTTTTATTAAATCACTGATTTCTTTAGTATCTGCAAGACTGTATTTATTAACCAGAATTCTGAAAGTGACCTTGCTTAAATCCAGAAAATCCAGATTGGAGAGGAACTGGATAATGTTTCCGCCCAAGACATTTTTAGCGTTTTCAGGGTTTAGCATCTTATGTCAACAATTAATTCGTCTGCATATTCATTGGCCATTTTTACCAAGTTTTCACTTACAAACAATGCAGTTTCAAAGAGATTTATTTCATTGAACTCAATTAAAATCTTAAAAATCTAAAATATTAAAAATTAAATAATTTATTGAAATTATTTAATTCAAAATCTCTTTTAATGCATTAACTAACAATAAATTATCTTCTTCATCACGAACAGCTATTCTAATGAATGATTCACCATTAAAACCTTTTTTATCTGATAAATCTTTTATAAATAAATTATAATCGTTCAATAAGATATTTGTTAGTTCATAACTACTAATATCACATAAAACTTCGCACATTATATAATTGGCTTGTGAAGGATAGATTTTTAAATTAGAAATAGCTTTTAAATCATCAACATACTTATTTCTAGCATTTTTAAATTTTTCCAAACCAATTTCATAATCTGATTTATATTTTTCAAATATCTGAAGATAATATTCTGCAAAAGAATTAATATTCCAAATAGATAAATCTTTCTTAATATAATCAATTAATTCTAAATTTGAAGATGCTAAAATTCCCAATCTTAATCCTGGAACTCCGAATGACTTAGATATACTTTTAACAACAATAAAATTAGGGTTTTCATCTAAAATTGCTTGATTTAAAAATGTGGCATCCTCTTCTGCATCAGCAAAGTCAATGAAAGATTCATCAACTACCAATAAAATACCTTTTTCATCTGACCATTCAATTAATTTAAAGACATCTTCTTTAAAAATATAATTACCCGAAGGATTATCTGGATTGATTAACACCAACATGGAAATATCTTTATCATCAAAGAAATCAATAATGTCTTCGGAACCATATTTATAATCATTGACAGAAGAATCAAAGGCTATGATATTTTTTGGATTCATCCTATTGGGATATTCTTCAAAAGTAGGTATTATAACACCTAATTTAGAATCTTCACCCAAAACATGTTCAATTAATGATTTGATAATTTCTGATGCACCATTACCCACACATATATTCTCAACATCCAAACCGAAATACTTGGCTACAAGCAATGAATTAATATCCATGCCTGAAGGATAATTTACAAGTAAATCTTCAAAATTGGATTTTAACTCCTCTATTAAAAATTTTGGTGGATAATAAGGGTTTACAAGATAACAATAATCAATCATGTGTGGATATCTCCAATATCCACCATATCTTAATGAATATTTTTCTAATTTCTCATCATAATCTGCAAAAATGCTTTCTGCAATATTTAAATCCTGAATATCATCAATTTCATACCATTTTTCATCATCCAATTTTTTAACTTTAATATTAGACTCTTTAAAATTAGCTATTACTTTTAAAACTTGTTCATAGTATTCATTTAATCCCAAAGCTTTAGTATATGCTTCTAAAAATGGAATATAGAAATTTTTGGAAAAATCTTTTGAGAATTTGTAAATGTTTACTGTTTTATAATACTCCGTAATCTCTTCAAATGAAAACTGATTTTTTGACAAGAAATTTACAATATTATCTTCATCATCAATTGTAACTACAGTTCCGTCCATCCAGCTTTCAAATTTGGCCACAACAGCTAAATTAGGCCTTTCATCACCAACTAAATCTTCAAGAATTCCATCATCAAAAATCAAATCGGATTCCAATATCAAACAGTCTGATTTTTCCAAATAATCCTTTGCCAAAAATAGAGAATAGATGTTATTCGTTTTGTCAAAAATTTCATTTGAAACATAATCTATTTTTGTTTTGATATCTAAAGTAGAAATAAACTCCTTTAATTTATCAGCATGATATCCTACAACTAAAACAATTTTTTCAAGATTTAAATTATCCAGCTGAGTAAGCATTCTTTCGATTAATGTGACATCATTTACAGTAATCATACATTTTGTTTTATCCTTTGTTAGGCCTTTTAAACGTTTACCCATTCCCGCAGCCAATATAATAGCGTCCATTCAATCATCCCATGTTTATTTAATGACAAATGACATATATTGAGTTTCAGATCGTTCATTCAATTCCATAAATATATCAAAAGAGTTAATTTCATTGCAATTTAACTTTTGGAAAAATTCTCGATATTCATTTTCTGTCCTATAAATTGCATTATAATCTGCTTCTAACTCATCAGAATAAAAGTCTTTAAGGGTTAATCTTGAATCCATACATGAAATTGGTTCAGTTATAAATAATTGAGTATCATCTGAAATTACAGTATTAATCTCATTTATCAAAACTTTCAAATTATCATCATTGATATACATTAAAACTTGACTAATTAAAATAACATCAAAAGGTGGTTCAACAAGCAATTCATCAATTTTAATATCAAAAGCAGACATTACCTGAAAATTACAGTTATCAAAATTATGAGAATTTTTAGCAATGCCAACAAGATTTTCAGAATAATCCAAACCTAAGTAACATTGGCATTTATCTTTAAAAAATTCGGCCCATCTGCCAATTCCACAACCGATTTCAAGAACCTTTTTATCAGAACAATCAATATTTTCTAAAAACAATGCATTTTCTTCACTGTTTCTTCTTTCAGAATTTTCTTTATCTTGGAATAAAACAATAGATAAATCACTATCCACTTTTTTATTAGCTCTTTCGTTGAAAAAATCTTTTACTTTTTCTGAGTTAATATCTTCATTGTCACCATATAATCGTGCCATTTCAAAGTCTCCTACTTTAATTATAATAAATAAAACTAACTTATTACTTTATATTCTCCATTATGTAGTTTAATAAATATATTTTATTAATTTACTATATATCTTTTTGTTCAATTAAAAAATTTAACTCACACCATAAAAATTATAATTATTAAATAATATAAAATACAAAATCTAAATTGATACTATGAGTAAACCTTTTTCACTAAAAATAATTAATTCAATATTTAAAATAATTAGCTCAATTTTACCTGTAAAGAGAAGAGTTTTATTTTTAGGAAGTCCTAGAAATGCAACATTAATGGAAAACGATCAATTAGTATATGATGCTTTAACTTGTGATAAAAAAGTTATAATAAAACCTATGCCCCACACTCTTAGAGACATTTTTCATATATCTTTTTTTATAATGACAAGCAAAGTAATTGTTCTGGATGATAATTATCGTTATTTTGCATATATTCCATTAAAAAATAATCAAAAATTAGTCCAATTATGGCATGGGCCAGGAGCATTTAAAAAAGTTGCATTAGCGTTACCTAATCATCCAATTATTGAAGAATATACTCATGCCCAGTATGATGCATTTATTATTAGTTCTCCTCACGTTTCAGACCATTTTGAAAATTGTTTTAAACTTTCACCAAATCGTATTAAACCATTAGGTTATCCATTGTCCGATTTACTTATAAATAACAAAACCGAATTAAAACATGAATTCTTAGAGAAATTTCCAGAACTAGAAAATAAAAATATAATATTGTATTTACCAACTTATAGAAGATATGAACATATGGAGTTATTAGACTTTGATTATGGAATCGATTGGGAGCAATTAAACCAGTATTTAACCGAAACCCATTCTGTTTTCTTAGTTAAAAGACATCCGTTACAGATACATGATAAAATTGAATTTGTACCTAAAAATTATGAACGAATAATAGATCTGGGCGATGTTTCTTACCTCTCATTAATGGTGGGAGCAGATGTATTTATAACAGATTATTCCTCAGCATTTTTTGATTATTTACTTTTAGACAAACCAATTATATTTTATTGTACTGATTCTGAAGAATACATATCAAAAACAGGAATATATCTTAAATTTCCAGAAGACCTTCCAGGACATTACTGCAAAACATTTAATGAACTTTTAGACACATTGAATAATTTAGAAAACGAAGTGAATTACAAAGAATTTAAAGATAAATACATGGAATCTTGTGATGGTCATTCCACTGAAAAAGTTGTAAATTTAATTATGGGGTATTTGGAATAATAACATTTTTAAGTAAATATAATTAATATTAATATATAACTAATTTTAGTAAAACTAAAATATAATTAGAAGATGTTTATATGAATTATGCAGTAATATTAGCGGGCGGTACTGGGAGCAGAATGAAGAGTATCAAAGTTCCAAAACAATATTATGAAATCGAAGGAACACCCATAATAATCTATACATTAAAAACTTTTGTGGAAATTAATTGCTTTGATTATATTTATATCGCCATAGATGATTGTTACAAAGATTATGTGAATTCATTACTTGAAAAATATTTTAATAAAGATGTTATATCTAAAATTACTCTTGTAAAAGGAGGAAATGAAAGAATCGATTCAATTCACAATGTTATTAAACTTATTGAGTTAAATGAAATTTATGATAATGATATTATTGTAATTCATGACAGTGTAAGACCATTTGTTACTGAAAAAATTATTTTAGATAATATTGAAGGGGCAAAAGAATATGGTGCAACTGTAACATCAGTACCTGTTAATGATACAATATTATTATCAACAGATGGAGATTATGTTGATAGAATTCCAATTAGAAAAACGTTATTTAATGGCCAATCCCCAGATAGCTTTAATCTAAAAACATTTATTGAACTTGAGAATAAATTAACTGAAGAACAAAAAGAAATTATTACTGGAACATCACAGGTTTGTACTTTAAATAATTATCCAATTAAAATGATTGAAGGAGATACTATAAACTTTAAAATAACAACTGATGCGGATTTAGAACTTGCTGAACACATAATACTAAAGAAAGGTGGATTATGAAAACAATTGAAGAGATTCCAAAAACTATGGATGTATTAAATTTATACGGAATTGGAGATTTGAGGTTTGAGAAAAAAGAAACATATAAACTTGAAAAAGATAATGTTTTAGTTAAAATTAAATATTGTGGAATATGTTCTAGTGACATTGAAAGGGTATTTGTAAATGGAACTTATCATTTTCCAACTATTCCTGGTCACGAAATGTCTGGTCAGATTGTAGCAGTGAACGATGAAGATGAAGATTTGTTAGGTAAAAAGACTGCAATATTTCCGTTAATGCCTTGTTTTGAATGTGATGCTTGTAAAGAAGGACAATATGCACAATGCTCTGATTACAATTATTTTGGGTCCAGATGTGATGGAGGATATTCAGAATATTTGCTTGTTCCAAAATGGAACTTGGTTTTATTTGATGATTCACTTGACTATAAAATTGCTGCACTTTGCGAACCTGGAGCAGTTGCAATACACTCCGTAAACATAGGGAACATTAAAAAAGGAGAAAAAATAGCTATCAGTGGAACTGGAACAATTGGAATGATGATAGCATTAGTTGCACAAGGTAAAGGAGCTACTGTTACTGTAATTGGAAGATCATCTAAAAGTTTAGAATTTTCAAAAGAATTAGGATTAAATACATTATTAACAAATGAACTTGAAGATAAAAACTTTGATAAAGTATTTGAAGTTGTTGGAAACAATGAATCAATAAATCAATCAATTGGATTAACAGGCAATTTTGGAACTGTTATTTTAGTTGGAAACCCAAAAGATGATGTTTATTTAGACAAACAAATATATTGGAAAATTTTAAGAAAACAAATTATTTTAAAAGGAATTTGGAATTCAAGTTATAATACTAGTGTTAATGATTGGAAAGAAATTTTAGATTTGATGGTTAGAGGAAATATCTCATTTGAATCCTTGATAAGTAAAGAGTTCTCTATGAATGAATATGCTGAAGCATTTGATTATTTAAGAGATGCTAATGAAAAAAAATTAAAGGTTATGTTTAAAAATGAATAAAAAAGGAAAACTTTCAGCATCAATGATGTGTGCTGGATTAGACAAATTATTTTACTTTTTAACAGAATTTAAAGAAGTGAACTTGGAATATTTACATATTGATATTATGGATGGTCAATTTGTTCCAAACTTTGCTTTAGGAACAGATTATGTAAAAAGCTTGAGAAGAATTACAGAAATCCCTTTTGATTACCATTTTTTAGTAAATAATCCATTAGAAAAAATGAGTTGGTTCGACATACGTGAAGGAGACCAAGTATCATTTCACTTTGAAAATAATGATAAAATTCAAGAGTGCATTGATTATTTAACAAGACTTGGTGCACGTAAATTTATTGCAATTAATCCTAAAACTAATTTTCATGAATTAGATGAATATTTCCCACAAATAGATGGTATTTTAGTTATGCACACCCCCCCAGGTTTCGCTGGAAAAAAATTAATTCCAGAAACAATAGAAAAAGTGGGTGATTTGAGAAAATATTTGAATGAAATTAATCTAGATTTAGAAATTGAATCTGATGGTAACGTATCTATAGAACATGCAGAAAAATTGTATGCTCAAGGATCAACAATTTTCGTCTCTGGAACTTCAAGTTTATTTATGAATTCAGAAAAACCAATTAAAGAAATAATTATTGAAAAACGGAAAGTTATTGGGTGGAAGTAATTTAATGTATGAAATTTCAATAATAATCCCTATATTTAATGTAGATAACTATCTTAGAAGAGCTTTAAATTCAATATTGAATCAAACTATGGATTTAGATGATATTGAGGTAATAATGGTTGATGATTGTTCTACAGATAATTCAAAAAATATTATTAAAGAATATGCAGACAAATATTTCAATTTTATTGCAATCTACCATGATGTTAATTCAGGAGGTGCTGCAAGACCTAGAAATACTGGTCTTAAAAAAGCATCGGGCAAATACATAATGTTTTTAGACCCTGACGATGAATATGCAGAAGATATGTGTGAAACATTATTTAATAAAATTGAAGAAAAAAATGTTGAATTAGTTAAATGTAATCATCAAATGATAGGTACAAACTTCTCAAGATTAGATTATCATTATGATAAAAATATTGAAGAACTTGAACTAGACTGCAGTAAAGATCTTCCTTGTGATAAAGTCTCTGTATGTAATGTGATTCATAACCATCAATTTTTAAAAAACAATAATTTATATTTTGAAGAGCTCCCATCCGGTGAAGACATATTATTTTCAATTACTGAATTTTTAAATGCTAAAAAAATGATTTACTTAAATAATTATCATGGATATAAATATCATACTAATGAAGAAACTTCACATTCCATGAAGTCAAATGAAAAAAACATTGAATCTGCATTATGTTCTTTTATAAAAACAAAAGAAGTTATTGAAAGTAAAAATCGGCCGGATATTTTGTATCATTTATTTTCAAAAAGGTCAGTCCCATTCTTTTTGCGCTTATTGAATTATAATGGGGATAAAAAGAAATATTTAAAGAAATTTTATGAATTTGAAAAAAGTTTAAATGTTGAGTTGAATATGGAGCAAACATGGTTAAAAATATTAAATAAATTAATAATGAAAAAACAATTTACAATCGCAAGTTATTATATGAATTTTTTGAATATGTTGAGAAATAGCCCTATATTAACATTATATCGAAAATCATTATAGAGGTGTTTTATGTATTTAATTTCATTAATTATTCCAATTTACAATGCAGAGGAATTTTTAGATAACACAATTAACTCAGTAATTAATCAAAGTATAGGATTTAATAATATTGAATTGATTTTAGTTGATGATAACTCAAAAGATGAATCTAAAAAAATTATTGAACAGTATGCTGAAAAATACGATAATATTATCCCATATTATTCTGAAATAAATCATGGTTTCCCAGGTTTCGGTAGAAATATTGGTTTAGAAAAAGCAACCGCCGATTATATAATGTTTATGGATAATGATGATGAAATTGATGTTGATATGTGTAAAAAATTATATGAAACCATGATTAATGAAAAAGCTGATGTAGTATGCTGTGACAGAGTCATTGTAGATTCATTAAGTGAGATAAAAAGCAATATTGATTATGTTAACGGAATTGAAAATAATGACCATATAATCATTGAAAATGATGACATTTTACTTTTTAACAATATTTCTGTATGGAATAAAATCTACAAAAAACAAATTATAATAGAAAATGAACTTAAATTCAAAGAAAACACATCAGCAGATGATTTTATTTTCATGATACAATACTTTTTAAAATCAAAAAAATTAATCTATTTAAAAAACTATTTTGGATATTATTGGAATATTAAATCAGATTCATTATCTCATGTTAGTTCAATAGGATATGTTGAAGAAATGTTATCTGCAAATTACATTATAATAAATATATTAAAAAATGAAAATAAACTTCATTTAGCAAATGACATTTTTAAAGACAATATTGTTTATCTATTAGTTCAATGTTCTTATCTTAATGTAACTAATAAAGAATTTATAGATCTCTTAAAAAAAATTCATGAGTTTGAAATAGAAATTGATTTCAAAATTAAATTAGATGAAAAATGGGCGAATATTATTAATCAATTTATATTGGATAAAAAATTTAAATATGCAATTATAAGTTTAAAAACATTGAATACAATTAGGAAAATAACATTCATTAGAAAAATTAAACGAAATACTAATTAATAATTTTATATGTAATTATCATAATATTCATACTTATATTAATTAAGTTTTAAATAAACTGTGAATTTAAAAAAAAATATTTATAAAATAAATATAATAAAATGATTTTATGAGTCAAGTGCAAACAATATTTAAAAATATGAGTTGGATACTGGTTTCACAAATTATTGCATGTATTTGTGGATTTATTTGGACTGTTTTAATAGCCAGATACATGAGTGTTAGTGAATATGGTATTTTAGGCTTTGCTATTTCATTAACTGGAATAATAAGTTTTACAATGGATTGGGGGATTAGTACCCATATTGTTCGGCACATTTCAACAGATCATTCTTCCGCTCCTAAATATGTTGGCAATGCTATTCCATTAAAGGGTATTTTTAGTATTGGAACAATCTTTTTAACACTAGTTATTTTAATCTTAATGAAATCAGATGAAGTAACTATATGTGTAACATTGCTTTTTTTAATTCAAAGAATTGTTTTATCATTAAATGAATTAATAATCGGTTGTTTTCAAGCATTTGAAGAAGGAAAATATCAAGGAATTCGAAATACAATATTAAATCTATTACAATTAATTTTTATACTCATTGCTATATTCAGTGATTTGGGAATTTATGGAATTACATTCGCTTATCTTCTGGCTAATGTTATTACATGCATCTATTCATATTATGTTTTAGTAAAACATATTACCAAACCAAAATATGAAATAAATAAAAATTTTTGTAAAAAAATTACTAAAGTATCCATCCCTTTCGCAGTAACTGGACTTTTATTTTCAATTTATTACTCCATTGATATGATAATGTTAACGCATCTTGTTGGAAATTATGAAACTGGAGTTTATAATGCAACTTATAAGTTAATCTCAGTTTTAACATTATTTTACTCAGTTTATGGA
This sequence comes from Methanobrevibacter millerae, assembly GCF_900103415.1. Classification (NCBI taxonomy): domain Archaea; kingdom Methanobacteriati; phylum Methanobacteriota; class Methanobacteria; order Methanobacteriales; family Methanobacteriaceae; genus Methanobrevibacter; species Methanobrevibacter millerae. Next base: position 31,137 of record NZ_FMXB01000014.1, on the reverse strand, counting down.
TCAGTTATTTTCCCTGTAATGAGTAGACTTTATAAAAATAATGAAAAGTTACTCATTGTTAGTTTTGAGAAATCTATCAAATATCTAACACTTATAATGGTCCCAATAGCTGTTGGAACCGTGCTCTACTCATTGGACATTATACGATTAATTTATGGTCATAAATACGATGCTGCTTCTGCACCATTATCTATTTTAATCTGGACGGTGTGTTTGTTATTTATTAATGGTCCTTGTAATAGTCTATTAAATGCATCACACAAAGAAGTAAGCGTTACAAAAATTTATCTTATTGCAGCGGCATTTAATTTTACTTTAAATCTCATCATGATTCCATATTTAACATATACCGGTGCAGCAATTACAACAGTATTAAGTGATTTATTAATCTTAATTATTCAATTCTATGTAATATATAAATCCGGTCAAAAGCCAAATAAAAAATTATATTATGATATTGGAAAAATAATAATAGGTTCAACAATACTAGCAATTGCACTCCACTTATTAAACTTAAATATGTGGCTAGCCCTACCAGTTGGAATAATTATTTACTTTGCAACTCTTTACTTATTAAAACTATTTGATAAGGATGATAAATATGTAATAAAAGAAATTTTAGGTAAAAATTAATTTAAATATTTAAAGAGAGAAACTTCTCTAATATTTTCCACATTCCTGGGTAAGTATATGTGTTTTGCCCTCCAATTCACGATTAAGGTACATATAAATAAATTTTTGAAATATCCATATAATAATAAAAATTATATAACAAAAAATAAAGAATAAGAAAAATACTATTTGTGGGCATATATCATACCTTGTTCTTCAAATTTACAATCACTTCCTTCTAATTCGAAGAGTTGTATTTCAAAACCTTGTTTTTTGAGTTCATTTACAAGAAGATTATAATCTTTATCAACAATTCTTTGATGATGTTCAAAAATTATATCATTAAACATGGATAAATCACTGTTTAATATAATTTCAAATTCACAACCTTCACAATCCATTTTTAAAATATCTGGTGTAAAATCAAATTGTTCTAATAAATCAGATATAGTTATCACTTCCATGACATGATTCTGATCATTTCCCACATACTCAATAATTGAGGAATCATCAAAATGAAGTATGCCTCTTTTCCCACCAATTGCTTTATTAACTAATATAATTTTGTTTTTAACATCTCCATTTAGTTCAACATTTTCAACAGCTAAGTCATATAAATGTTTAATTGGTTCAAAGCTAATAACGTCTGCACCTGCTTTAGCAAAAAATAAAGGAGTGTCTCCAATATTACCTCCAATGTCAACAACATGCCTACCTTTATAATCTAATATTTCAAAAACATCATCAGTGAAAAATTCTATTAAATGACTATAAAATTCATCCCCATGATTTTTAATAAAATCAGAATTATATATATTAATAAATTTAATATCCCCAATCTCCAAATATTTATCATCATTATCTCTATTTTTAATATAAATTAAAAAATTAGGAATTTTATCTGGTTTTATCTTTGGTAAATTAGCCATTAAATGATTAAGTACTTTTACATTATTTAAAGTAACTGTTGAATCAATATTTTTAACTTTAATGGTGTAATTTTCAGAAACCCCAAATTTAAATTTTAGAGCTTCAAACGGATTTTCTAAATATTTAAAATAATCAAAAAGATATTTAAGTTTCATTAACATACATAAAGATATTTAACATATTACTTAATAAAATTTACTAATATTCCACCAACTTAAAGTTTAAGAATTCAATGAAAAAATATTTTTTTGAATAATCTTTAAAATGTCAATGGACAAAACAATGAAGAAATAGATTCTTACTGTTGTGCGTAATCAAAACAACCCAAAAAAATGATTCTGAATCAAGTCATATATAATCCCATTATAAGACCATAATAATTTTTTTATTCTTTAGTTATTCTATGCATTATTTTACAGGAATTATTCCCACAAACTTTGTAAAAAACAATTAACAATTAAATATAATACCAAAGAATATTACTATAAATTATATTCATCAGATATATAATTAATCCTAAAATATATATTGTTTATTTGATATAATACAATTTAGAGTTTAATTTTTATACTTTTTAACATATAAATAAAGTTAAAATACTGGAAAACTAATGAAAATAAATAATATTGAAATATTTGATTTATACTATAATTAATCATCTATGTGTAATAATTAGCTATATTAATATTATAGGAAATGATTAAAATGGAAAATTCTTTAAAACAAATGTCAATACATTATTTAAATCTAATAAAACACCATATTAAAAACCACACCATAACTACTATGGCTGTTGAAACAATATTATTAGGTAAAAATCAGAAATCATACGAAATAATGGGATTATGTGTTGAATACAAAATTAAAAGACAATTAAAAAATAAGTATTATGCAAATTTAATTGAATTCGATGAAAACTACGATGAAAATGTTTTTCATGAAAAATCCAATAAAGTGTGGTTTTGTTGGTTTCAAGGGATTGAAAATGCACCCGAAATTGTTAAAATTTGTTATACTTCTGCAAAAGATAACTTAAAAGATAAAGAAGTAATTCTAATTACAGAAGAAAACATGTTTGACTATATTACATTTCCACAGTTCATAATAGAAAAATGGAAAAAAGGAATCATATCAAATACCCATATCTCTGATTTACTTCGATTAGAATTATTAATAAAATATGGGGGATTATGGTTAGATGCTACTGTATTTTGTTCAAGTTCAAACATTCCAGATTATATAAATAATTCAAATTTATTTTTTTATCAACATTTAACTTTAAATAAATATGCTCGATCAACATTTAACTCAAGTTGGTTGATTAGTGCTAAAAGTAATAACAAGGTATTGCTAGCAACCAGATATCTTCTTTATAAATATTGGGAAAAAAATGATTATCAAATTGATTATTTTATTTTACATCATTTTATGACTATCGTCTTGGAGTTTTATCCTGAAACTTGGAACAAAATTGTTCCCGTGGACAATTCAACACCACATATATTACAGAGTAAGTTATTTGAAATATATGACCATTCAATTTGGGATTCACTTCAGAATAGTGTTTGTTTCCACAAATTAACATATAAATTTGATGATGAAAAAACAAATAAAAATGATACATATTATAAAAAAGTTTTATTAAATGAATAAGTACTATATGATAATTTTTTAAAATAAGAAAAATAAATTAATTAAATAAGTATCTGGGATAAATTTATTAGTTTTAAATTAATACTTTCTCTGAAATATCAAAAGTGACAATTATGTTGAGATTAAAAAATAGAAATAATTCATTGAATTTAATAAGATTAATTTTAGCGTCTTTTGTTCTGATTTATCATTCTTATTTTTTTTTGGGATTTGAAACAAATAATTATGCATATATCCTAAGATTAGCAGTTCCTTGTTTCTTTGTTATTTCTGGTTATTTAATTATTTCATCTGCAATAAAAAATGATGTTAAATCTTACTTTAAAAAGCGTTTTGCTAGAATTTATCCTGCATTTTTGTGTTCAATAATTATGACAATGATTTTATTTGCTCCCCTAACATTTTCAATAAATAATAGTGGAACTTTTGATATAATTTCTTTTCTTAAAGATTCAGACTTAATTAAATTTTTCATATACTCCCTTCCATTTGGTTTTCAGAATTTAGGAACAACATTAATAAATACTCCTGCAACTACATGGAACGGTTCTGCATGGACATTAAAATATGAATTTGGATGTTACATTGTAATTGCAATTATAATATTGCTTTTAAATAAGTTAAAAATTTTAAAAAAAAATTATGTTAAAATTATATTTGGATTATATATCCTATTAACAATATTATCCATATTAGATTTTGCTATTAATGGAAAATACAATGATAATTATTTTAATAAGCATTTATATACTTATGCTATCTATTTCTTATCAATATTTCTAGGAGGATCAACAGTTTATCTAATAAGTGAGAATCTACAAACTTCATGGAAGATATTAAGTATAATGCTAATTTTTTGTTTTATAATAATGAGATTTATGCCTTATTTTATTGCTATGGAAATCTGCGCAATTCCTATGATATATATACTATTATTTATTTCAGTAAAATTAAAGTCACCACGATGGATACAGGAAAATGATATTTCTTACGGAATTTACATATATGCTTGGCCAATTCAAGTTGTAGTTGCATGTTTTTGGAATACACACTCAATTCCACACAATTTACTGATATATTCATTCATTTGCATGATTTTAACAATTATCTTTGCAACGATAAGTTGGTTTTTAATTGAAAAACCAATATTAGATAAAATACGGGGTTAAACACATAATATCAATTAAAATAAAAAAAAATAGTTTTTCCGAATCCATAAATAATTTTTAAAAGAACCTAAAAAATAAAAAACAATATTTAACAATAACTTTTAAATAAAATAATGCTCTAAACTTTATAATACATATGTGAAAAAATTTACCTAAATTAAAATTATAAGGTGTTTTTTTAATGTCCATGAATGAAAATAACACTAACTATAAAGATTATGACCCAGATACATTAAAACACTTGCAAACTGTAATAATGGATATATTTAAAGATTTTATTGAAATTTGTGATGAAAATGATATACAGTATTTTCTCCATGCGGGAACAACTATTGGTGCAGTACGTCATGGAGGATTTATCCCATGGGATGATGAAATTGATGTAGCTATGCTTAGAGAGGATTATGAGAAATTATTAAAAATTTTAGATAAAGAAAACGGAAAATATTATATATCAAACTTGAAAAAACGATTTAAAATTGATGATGACAATTATACTCCAAAAACATTACTCTGTTTAAAAAATACCAAATTAAAACAACAAGAACAAGAATGTACTCTATATGATTTTGGAATATATATCGATATTAATGTATTAGATGAAATTCCAGAAAAGAAGATTGAAAGATTTTTATTTATAAAAACAGTTTATTTTGTAAAATTCTTAATATTCCTTACTCATTCTGTTGAATGTGATGTATACACTTCCAAAACCAATGAATTTATAGGACACAGAATAAAATTTTTATTTGGACATTTTAATATTCCAAACATTGCTTTAAAAATATTTACTAAATTAATAAAAAAATATCAGGGAAAATGTGAAATGCTTTGTAGTCCGGGGGAAGGAGTTTGGATAGAAAGAGATTTCCATAAATCTTGCTTTAATCAGGCTTTAAAAGTTAAATTTGAAGACACATGTGCAAATATTCCTGTTGGATATGATGAAGTTTTAAAAGTTTTTTATGGTAATTATATGGAAATCCCACCTATTTCTGAAAGATTTAATCATAACTGGAAAATAATTGATTTTGGAGAATACTAGATAAACAAAGTTTATTTATATTAAGAACTGCCTTATATGATTTAAAATCTAATTTTTTATTTTGCCTGTTCGTGTTAATGTATTTTAAACTATTTGCTACCATACATTATAATCAGAATCTATTATGTAAAACTGTTAGGGTGTTTAATCAAAAATTTTTATTAAATGAAAGTATATTATGAATTGGAGAATCTTTTTTATTAACAATAATTTTAAGATTCTCCATTCTTTTCAGAATAGTTAAAAAACGTTAATTCACTACATTTCCGATAACATTAACCATGAGTAATAGAAAGACAAAAATAATGGTTTATGGTGACAGAGTATTTAAGGATTCTGTAGGACAGATTTGAGAATTAGCCAATCCTGTTGTTTCCTAGCACATACACAGGATTAGTAGGAACTCCAAATAAAATCAAATTAAATATTTTTGATAATAAATTCACCAATTTAAAAGATGATGAATTAAAAGAAGCAATTAAAGAATAAATCAGACATTAAGATAAGGATTTAACTTGACAAAATATTACAGAAGGTACGACACCAATAAAATTAAGAGATTTAATCAGTTCTCTATGTGACTTGACCTGTGGTTCTGGAGATACGGGAACACCAGTTATATTCATTCAAGGATACTTCGATAATTTAGCAGACGACTAAATTTCGAACCAATTTCCTTTTTTAAATCAAAAAATAGTTATAAATAAAAAAATAGAAAACTTACTTTAAAAAGTAAGTTTAGTCTTTAATATATTTCTTTAAATCTTCAATTTTATCCGTTTCTTCCCAAGGAAGACCTTCAATACCGAAATGACCATATTTAGCCGTTTGTTTATAGCCAGTATCTCTTAAATTTAGAGTTTCAATGATTCCATCAGGAGTTAATTTAAAGTTTTCACGTACGATTTCTTCCATCGCCTTATCTCCAATATCTGCTCCGGTTCCAAAGGTATCTACCATAATGGAAGTCGGTTCTGCTACTCCTATTGCATAAGATAGCTGGATTTCAGATTTTTCAGCAAGACCGCTTGCTACAATATTTTTTGCAATGTATCTTGCCATATAACATGCACTTCTGTCCACTTTAGTGCAGTCTTTTCCTGAGAAGGCTCCTCCCCCATGGCGAGCATAACCACCATAGGTGTCCACGATGATTTTACGGCCAGTGAGGCCTGCATCTCCGTGAGGACCACCTATTTCAAATTTTCCGGTCGGATTAATGTGTTCTTTGGTATCTTCAGTCATTAATTCATTCGGAATGACTGCTTTAAAGAGCTTTTCACGAATGTCTTCTTTTAATTGTTCCTGATTGTCTGACATTGTTTCATCATGCTGGGTTGACAAAACTACTGCATCCAATGAAACGACATTGCCTTCCCCATCATAATTAACAGATACCTGTGCTTTACCATCAGGCCTTAAATATGGGATTTCACCGCTTTCTCTAAGTTCTGTTAACTTATTAGTTAATTTACGTGCTAAGTCAATTGGATAAGGCATTAATGATTCCGTTTCATTAGTTGCGAAACCGAACATCATACCCTGGTCTCCGGCTCCTGATTCATCATCTCCACGGTCTACGCCCTGATTAATATCAGGAGATTGTGAATGGAGTCTGTTTACGACTTCACATTTATGGCCATCAAATTCCAAATCAGGATTATCGTATCCGATTTCAATGATTGTGTCCCTTATGATTTTTTCTATTTCTTCATCAGATATATCTGCAGTGGATGTTATTTCACCAAATACCATACAAAAGTCTGTTGTTACACAGGTTTCACATGCTACGTGTGAATTTTTATCCTGCATCATGTATGCGTCCAATATTGCATCAGAAATAATGTCAGCAACCTTATCAGGATGCCCTTGGGTTACAGATTCTGATGTGAATGTTCTGTGTACTTCACTCATATTATCACCAATATTTATGTTCCTTCCTGCCAGTTTGCCATATAAGCTTTCTGTTTGTCAGTTAATGAATCGATTTCGATTCCCATTGCTTTTAACTTCATGGTTGCGACATTGTAATCAATTTCATCAGGAGCCTTGGTTACCCCAACAGATAAATCATTTTCAAGAATATGTTTTGCGGACAATGCCTGTACGGCAAAGCTCATGTCCATGATTTCAGCAGGGTGTCCCTGTCCACGTGCTGCTGACAAGTTAACCAAACGGCCATCAGCCAATAAATAAAGCTTACGTCCGTCTTTAGTAGTAAATTCTTCGATACTTTCCCTTACCTCTTTAACTTCACTTGAAATGGCTTCCAAATCAAACCTATTAATTTCAACGTTGAAGTGTCCTGAGTTTGCGAGCATACAGCCATCTTTCATGTATTTGAAGTCATCACCACAGATAATGTCTGCGTTTCCAGTTACAGTAATAATCAAGTCAGCCTGTTTTACGGCTTCGCGGATGGTCATTACCCTGTATCCATCCATTCTTGCTTCTAAAGCTCTGATTGGATCGACTTCGGTTACGATGACATCGGCACCTAACCCTGCTGCCCTTAACGCAAGTCCACGGCCACACCAGCCATATCCACAGACCACAACGGTTTTACCTGCGATTACCATGTTGGTGGTTCCCATTATAGCGTCAAAACTGGACTGTCCAGTACCATATCTGTTGTCGAATAAGTATTTTGTGTAAGCGTCATTAACTGCGATTACAGGGAATTTTAACGCCCCGTCAGCATGCATTGCCTGCAATCTGTGCACACCAGTTGTGGTTTCTTCACATGCTCCTTTAATATGGCTCAACAGCTCTTTTCTTTCGTTGTGAAGAACCATAATCATATCTGCTCCGTCGTCGATGATTATATCAGGCTTGTGGTCAAGCACCATGTTAATGGTCTGATAATATTCTTCATCATCCTGTTCTCTCCACCCGTAGACATTTAAACCTAAATCAGCAGCCCCTGCCACTGCATCGTCGTGAGTGGACAGTGGATTGCATCCGGTCATAGCAACTTCAGCTCCACCAGCCATTAATGTTAATCCCAAATTGATTGTTTTAGGTTCCAAGTGTAAACATGACCCAATAGTAATCCCTTTAAATGGTTGGGTTTCTTCGTATTCCTTTTTGATGTGTTCCAAAACAGGCATGTGTTTTTGAACCCATTCGATTTTCCTGACACCTTCCGGCGCAAGAGACATATCCTTTACTTTACTCATAAAAAATCACCTAATAATCATTAGCCGAAGACAATTATCAAAATTGGGTGTGATAAATAATCTTCCAAATATAATTTTTTGAATCTAAACAAATATAATTTTGCATCAAATTCCTTGAAAAACTAATAAATAGTATACTTAACCATATAAAATATTATGAAAACCAAAAAAGAAAGAATCTTCTATTACGATTTACTAAGAGCTTTTGCAATAATAGCTGTTATAATCTGTCATGTAGATCACTTTTTTGGACCTTTAACAACACAAGCACAGGTAATAGCTCAATTAACCTTCCACGACATTGGAGACATCGGTGTGCCAATTTTCCTAATGATTAGTGGAGCATTACTATTAAACAGAGAGTATCCAAGTCTGGGAGCTTTCCTGAAAAAGAGATTTGCCAGAATCATCTATCCATTCATCTTTTGGATAATATTAATTCTGGGCCAGCTTTATCTCCATGGATACAACTCAAAATTCATCTGGAACGTTTTCATCGGAGAGCCTTCAATCACATGGTATTTCTGGACATTAATAGGTATCTACCTTTTCATTCCAATTATTAACTCATTCGTAAAGGATTACAAGCTAAAAGGAGTTGAATACTTTTTAGCAATCTGGTCTTTCATCATGATTTTAAACACTTTCCACAGCTATCCCTTATGGATGTATTTCAACCTGGACATGTTTGCAGGCTTTGTCGGATACCCATTGCTCGGATATTACCTGGCCAACAAGAAATTCAAGTTAAGTGATAAAAGCATGTGCATTCTGGGATTATTAATACTATTAGTTTCACTGGCTGTTTTCGTATACTTTAATTATTCAAAAATCGATTTGTTGTCACCAAGATATCTCAACATTACAAACATATTCATGGGAATCGGCATGTTCCTATTCATCATGTATCTTGATAAATTAAACGTGTTTAACACAATAAAAGACAATTTCATTGGAAAAGCAATCATTTCCTTAAGTGTCTGCAGTTACGGCATGTACTTTTCACACGTAATAGTCGTTAAGGCACTATCCTACCATAATCCAGGATCAAACCTGCTCTTCCCTTTGATGTTCGTGTTAATAGTATTTTTAAGCTGGCTAATACCATACATCATGAGCAAGATTCCGTATTTAAAAATTGTTAGCGGTGTTTAATTAAATTAATTGGTGATTTTATGGGTGAAAGAATAGACTATGAATGTAATAATTGCGGATGGACATATATTCGTGAAAATGACATATTTATGATTGATGAAAAGCATAACATTAAGGTTACTCCCCATTTAATGTTAACGTCAATGCAAATGGGAGCCCATCCTGCAAATGGTTTTTATTATGAACGTTATTGCTACCATTGCAATAAATTTGTTAAAATATTTATAATTAAAGGAATTTGGGACAATATTGAAGGATTCAAAAAAGATGACATTATTAAAGATATTGAAAAATATGATAACAGCATAAAAATTATTGAATTTGATGAATCGGACAACACAATGTTTTCAGAAAAAATCCCGCAAAAGTGTCCTGCATGCAGGAATAAAATTAAAGAGTTAATACATAAATCCAAATGTCCAAAATGCAAAAGGGGAAAATTAATTTCAAAAAGCATCATAATGATGGATTAATCTGATTTATCCCCAATCCATCAGCTGCAATACTTCCAACAAAAAGAATCTTGATTAAAATCCATACCATAAACAAAAACATTGCAAGAACCCTAAAATTGTCATAGTATTCAATCGGGTCTCCTTAACCAACATTATATTATGATTTTTGATGTTAATGTAGATAACATGATGATTAAAATTACAATTGAACATAAAGTGTCAAAATTATCAAAAGTAACTTTAATTAAATTAACAAAAAAGAACCAACCATCAAAATAATTCAGTCCAAAATCAATTATTCAATACCAAAAACACAAACATCAATCAAGCTCATCCAGCTGTGACTGAATTAGGTCTCGTGCAATGACTGCAATTTGCTCTGCAACATCATCAAGGACCTCTTCTGTAATCTCGCCTTCAACCTCAATGCCATCCACATCACCAAGATATAATTCATACTCCTCAGGCAGATTATCCGTAACATCACCAATGTAGAGGGGAACTATTAATCCATTGCTGCCAAAAGCAGTGTCAATTTCCCTTTTAAAGTATGAGGAATTAACGGAATCCTTAGAAAAGACCGCAAGAATCAGTCCCAATTCACATGCACACTCCATATTGTCAATTATTTCCTCCACATAAGAATCCTCTTCAAGTGAAAGAGGAGCGCAGAAAACCCGAAATTCCTTTTCAACCAGCTTGTGATATAGCGACCATACGATTTCACCGTCCTTAGCACAATAACTGATGAAAATCGTCAATCCTTTAGATAGGATTTTTGAAACGCTTTCCATCGGTGCGTTTGAATCCAGTTTCACGTTTATGACCTTTTTGCTTCCAATCGATTCTATGTAGTCCCTTTCCGTTTTAACCCACTTGGACTTCCGGGAATTTGGGCTGTCGACATAAACGAACCATTCCCTTGCATCGATTTCACGCTTGATTAAATCTTCAACCTCATCATCATCGGTAAGGCATTTCAAAAAGAAGCATATCGGCTCAAATCCGGAATGCTCCATCATGTTTCTAATCTTGCGGACTTTTTTAATGTCCTTGTGGGAGTGGGAAATGAATACGAAACCCCCGTTATCCTCTTCCATAATATCTGCATTAATTTCATCATCCCTTTTTTTAAATAAGCCATTAATCCTCTCACCTAATCTCATGACCAACACCTCTTAATTATTAACCAAAAATACTAATATCCTATTTTTCAAAGACATCATCGGGCTTGTTTTCACTAAAAGCTAAATCACTAGCTTCACAATCGGATTTCTCCAGATAAATTGCCCCTCCTGATTCATTAGCTAAATTATCAATAAACTCAGAATCTGAAATATCAATCACGTTTTTAACGTTACTGAAAGCTCCTCCAAAATCTGCCTTATTGGCCTTAAATAAAGATTTCAAAACACTTGCTTCACCATCATATGCATACAAACTTCCGCCGTTGCCACCAGCCGCATTACCTGAAAACTCACAATCCTTAACGGCCAAATCAGCCCTGCCGGCAAAAATCGCTCCGCCATTACTGGAAGCCACATTATCCTCAAATGAAGATTCAATAACCCTCACTTCACCGGTAGTATGCACTGCACCGCCGTCATTTGCCCTGTTAGCATTAAAAATAGACTTGGAAATGCTCATGTCACAGTTTCTGTTAATTATAGCACCTCCGCATTCACTAGCAACATTATCATTAAATGATGATTCACAAATAGTTAAATCACCGTCCTCATTGTATATCACCGCACCACGATTTGCATTATTTAAAGAAAATACTGACTCCTTTACGTTTAAATCACCGGCATTAAACAAAACACCACCGTAATTTGCCTTATTCTCCTTAAACACCGATCCAATTATAGCCAAATCGCCCCAGTTGTTGATAGCTCCGCCAAAGTCTCCGGCATTATTATCACTAAACTCACATTTCCTTACAGTCAAGGAACCTTCATCATTGTGTATAGCTCCTCCATCCTCACCGCAGGAATTAAAAGAAAATCTAGCTTCTTCAAGAACCACCTCACCGCCTTCAAGCATTATCGCCCCGCCGCTTTCACGGGCAAATCCGTTTTTAAACACGATATTTCGAATAGTAAGATTCTCACCGCTACAAAGGAATATCCGTGTCCTTCCACGGGCATCAATGCTAAAGCCATTGCCGTCAATTACGATATCGTCAACGTCTAAATCAATACCCTCAAGATATTTCATCTCTTCAGTATTGTCCAAAATGATATCACATTCCAGAACAATCTCCTCTTCACCGCCATGAATCATCTCATCAAGATAGCTGAAATTTTTACTCATGGTTAACTATTGCATTTCAAAATAATTAAAAATATTGAACAATAAACTAATTACCATGAACAGAAAAATATTGATACTTGCAGCGATAGCCGTTGTATTAATCATACTAGCGGGCTATTTAACATTTTCGGGAACAGGTACATCCTCAATGACTGCCGACAGCGTTATTGTTGATGCGAACGCTCTGGATGAAAAGGGAGTCCTTAAGGTGGAAAGCGACAGCCAAAGCGCCGACAAGGGACTTTTCAAATCCGACAAAAGTGACGAGAACACAATTTTTGTAAACAATTCAGGAATATTGAAGTTAACAAACTCCATGATAAACAAGACCGGAGACACGCAAAGCTCAGGTGACGACGCTGACTTTTACGGTGTCAATTCGGCCGTTTTAGTTAAGGACAAAAGCCAATTGACGATTGAAAACTGTGAAATAAATACCAACTCCAAGGGATCAAACGGAATATTCGTAACCAATACAGATACCGGACAGGGCTCACCTGGAGGCATGGGAGGAGGAACCCCACCAGATGCAGGAAGCGGAGAAGCTCCTGAAAAGCCACCGGAACAGCTTCAAAAGACCGCTGAGGGAACAAACCAGACTACAGCAAACATCAAGAACGTAAAGATTACGACCCATCAGGACAAATCCCGTGGGCTTGACTCAACCTTCGGAGGAATCATCAACGCCGAAAACGTGATAATAAACACTGACGGAAACAGCTGCGCAGGCCTTGCAACCGACCGTGGAGAAGGTAACGTTACCGTTAAAAATTCAATCATAAACACAGGTGTCAGCAAGGAGTCCGGACGTGGCTCACCGATAATCTATTCGACGGGAAACATCACCGTTAAAGAATCAATGGGTACGGCATACGTTTCACAGATTGCCTGCATTGAAGGTAAAAACTCAATTACCCTTGAAAATTGCCAGCTGAACGCTTTCGGTGAAGGAAACCGTAAGGACGGCGATAACTACGTTGACCTTGCAGGAGTCTTCATCTATCAGAGCATGAGCGGAGATGCTGATGTGGGAACCTCCGTCTTTAACTGTAAAGACTCCAAGCTCTCAGTCGATCCGTCTTCAAACTATTACAAGGAAGTTCCGATGTTTCACGTAACAAACACAAAGGCAAACATCATCCTTGAATCCTCCACATTTGACTTTGGAAGCGGAATACTCTTTGACATTTCAGGCCAGAACCAGTGGGGAACTGAAGGCTCAAACGGAGGAGACGTTAACCTGACGGCAAGCAATCAGGAGCTTAAAGGAAACATCATCGTCGATTCAATCAGCTCCCTTGCATTCAACATGAAAAACGCTAAATTCGAAGGTGCAATCAACTCAACCGGAAACACAACACTCGTCATTGACAGCGGCTCAACCTGGACGCTTACAGGTGACAGTTCTGTTTCAAGCCTTGAAAACTCAGGAAAAATCGATTTAAACGGCCATAAGCTTTTGGTTAACGGCCAGGAATATAAGGGATAGAATTATTTTTCTATCCTACCTTATTTTCTTTTGAAAATAACGGCACGGCCATTTTTAATTCTATCAAAATAGCCGTATCCAACCAATTGATTTAAATCCGAAGATGCAGTATTTACAGAAACATCAAATAATTTCATATACTCCGTTTTATTGATTTCATCAATATTCAATCTTAAAAGCATTTTTTGTCTTGAATTAAGAATATTATCACTCGAATTTAACCAGAAAATTACTTTAAAAAATTCACCGGATTCAATGAATTCAGGTTCATTTAAACCATGATTAATCATTGCATCTTTCATTCTGCGAATACCAGTACCTACATGTTCCATATACTTTGTTTTTGAAAATATATTGCATATAAGCTCATTTCTATGGACTGGATCATTATCTTCCAAATCAGAAACTTTTAATGGATATACTAAACGTCCGGGACTTGTAATTTCAATCCTATCATTATAAATGTAAAATGTAATTGGAGCAGTAGTTATAGAATAATCCCTATGGGCTAAAGCATTGACTAATGCTTCCCTAATAGCTTCAAAAGGATATTCATGAGTAGTTTCTCGTTCAAATCCATTAATTTCAGAAATATTGATTGTTACCTTATAGAAAAATGTTTCTGCTTCTTTCAAAATTTTTAATAATGAAGAATTTAATTCGGTTTTTTCAAACGTTTTTATTCCTTCATTATCAAAAAAACGAACCATTTTAACTTCATGAGCAATATTAAATTTAGATATATCTTTAGCAAAGAATAATGCGCCACTATTATTTAATCTGAACTCACCATTTTCATAATCTCCTGCTTTGATAGTTGATAATACTTTTGTTAAACCTTTTTCATCCCTTATTTTTTCAATAGGATTATAATCTAAAACATTAAAAAATAATTCTAATGCTTCCACATCAACATCATCACATGATGAATTAGATAATATCTCTGAGTCAAATGATTTATAGTTTTTTAAATTTTTAAGGATGAAATCACCTAAACTTCTACGAACCTGTTTAAATAATCCATATTGATCATTAAATCTTTGATAACTGTGCTCATTACTAACTTTTTTAATGAATTCATTTGTTTTATCATCCCTGAAATTAGCATTTTTAATATAAATTAAAGCATCATTATGAGCTTTATTATACAAATCATATTCAAGTTCCGTAGGAGATATTCCGGATTCCAATATACTCCCATAATCCGAACCAATTAAACCAACGTAAATATCTGAATTAACAACCTCTTCACAGTACAATTTTTCTGGAGAATCTCCTGATGCAGATTTTTGCTCAAATGCAAAAATTTCAAAAAATCGATTTAATAAATAATCATTTTCGATTTCCTGTTTAATGAAATTCCTTTCTTTTTCAAATTCTCTGGTACTACTTAGAAAAATTTTATATTTCATGAAAAAACCTCAATAATACATTTACATTTGAAATGGTTGAATTAATAAAAATTTATAAAAACAATTTTAATATATATTTTTAAAGTATATAAAATTTTTGATTAAATATATATTTAATAAATCATATAAATAATTTATATTAAAAATTAAATCTTTATAATACTTATTTAATAAAAAAAATTAATTTAATAAATATTTCAAATGTAAAATACAAATCAATAAAATGTAGAAAAAATTGGGTATGTTATTTATAACATTCATAAAAAATCATAAAATAATAATTAAATTTTTATTTATATATAAAGTAATAATAATTAAAAATATAATTAAATAAAACATAAAATAATTAAATAACTATCAAAAAAATTAATCACAAAATCAAATTTAACACACCCAATAAAATTGCCAATACACCCAATCAAAAATTGGGTGCATTGGGTGTGAATAAAATCAGCAGGATTTACCTGCATCATACACTTCAGATTTTAAATCATCCTGTGATGAAACGTCCCCGATAACCGTGAATACCGCTTTTTCTGTCGGATTTTGAGAAAAGCCTATGAAATCACGAATTCCAGTTAAGGCATTTCCATTTGATGAACCTGCTGAGGTAATGATATAGTAATCCTTGTCCTTCAAATGATTGAAAATCGGATAACACCTGTCAAAGAACCTTTTCAGTGTTCCGGTCATTGAATAGTAATATATCGGCGTGGCATAGACTATAACGTCAGCCGCCATCATGTCATCTAGTATTATGGACAGTTCATCCTCCTGGAAACATTCCCTTTCAGGGGTTTTACAGGCCATGCACGCCTTGCATGAGCCGAATTCAAAGTCTTCAAGGAAATACTTGACCGCTTCATTTCCGCCGTCGACTGCTCCTTTAACGAATTCATCGCATAACGTGTCTGAGTTTCCGCCCTTTCTAGGTGAAGAGCTGATTACCACTACTTTTTTTGCCATATTATCCCTCAATCCATTCTTTTGCTCTTGAAACGTCACCCGTAAATCTCATTCCTTTTGCGAAGCTGAGTTCCGGGTATGCATCAGCCAGGTCGCTTACGCATTTATCTATTCCTGATCCTCCGGAAGTGCAGAAAAGCTTTATCGTTTTTCCCTTTAAGTCAACGCTTTCAATGAAAGTATTGATGATTGTAGGTGCCGTATACCACCATACCGGAAACCCGATTACGACAGTATCATAGCCACTTACATCAACTGTTTCAGCGATTGGAGGGCGGAATGACTTGTCATTCATCTCCTTAGTTGACCTTGAGTTCTTGTCTGTCCAATCCAAATCCGCCGGAGTGTATATCTCTTCTGGAACGATTTCAAAGATATCATAACCGTTTTCATCAGCTATCTTTTCGGCGATGCCTTTTGTAACGCCGCTTGCTGAGAAATATGCAATTAAAACATTTGCCATAATAATCACCTGAATAGATATTGATTTTCATCATATATAATTGTTTACAATCGCAACAATTATTTGATTCTGGATGAATACACTTGAAACCATACAATTTTCAATTAGTTTATTGAAAATAGGATAATTTAGCATAATTTAAGTATTTTAATCTAATATATAACATTATTTATAATTACATAAATTAAAAAATTTTATATACCATTAAAACATAATATTATCTAATTAACTGTCTGCATTAAAAAGTATAATTTCAAGTATAAAACTTGGAAAAAACCGTCTCATAAATATTAATTATTTGAAAAACATAATTAACTAATAGAGGTGTTTTAATGTCAGATAAAAAAACAATAATAAGTGATAAGATGTTAGAAACACAATTAAAAGAAGTGGCAAATGAATTAAACATCAGCCTTGATGAATTAATCAATCACTATATTCGAAGAGGACTATACGTGGATTATGGCTACTATGAACCAAAGCAACTAAGTGAAGAAGAATTATTAGAAAAAAGTAGAAAAGAAGTAGAAAAAGATAAGAAAAGAGGAATTCTTCCAAGAAAACATAACTTTGAAAAATACATTGGATTAATTCACAACTCCAATGACTGAACTGGAGGAGATTAAATGATAGTTCTAGATACAGGATTTTTCAAAGGTTTGATGGATAATAGAGACAGACATCATAAAGAAGCATTAAAAATTGAAAAATATCTTAGAAAACATGATGAACGTACTTTAATTAATACTACTATTCTTATTGAAACAATAAACTGGACTGCTGGAACAGACATATCCATAAAACAACTTTATAATAATCTTATAACTGACAATAAATTCGTGGAATTATCAAAAAAGGATTATCTAGAATCTTTAAAAGTTAATGGATGGTATGGAAATAACATTAATTACAGCGATTGTACAATTATTAACACAATGTTGAATGAACATCTTAATAGAATCATTTCATTTGACGGGGATTTTAAAAAAATTAAAGGGTTTAAAGTGATTGATAATATCCACACTTTAAAGGAGACTTTAAATGTATTTAAAATATGAAATCAAAAATAAAAAACTTAAAGAATTGGCAGAAAGAAAGGCTGAAGAATTCAAAATTGATGTTGATGAATTAATTTGGAGATATGTTAACAGAGGATTAATGGAAGATAGTTTCGATCGAGACCAATTAGAAGAGCTTCACTCAGAAGAAGAATTAAAAGAAATTAACGAAGCTTTAGGCCTTGATTAACCATAT
Organism: Methanobrevibacter millerae; assembly: GCF_900103415.1. Taxonomy (NCBI): domain Archaea; kingdom Methanobacteriati; phylum Methanobacteriota; class Methanobacteria; order Methanobacteriales; family Methanobacteriaceae; genus Methanobrevibacter; species Methanobrevibacter millerae. The sequence goes on along the minus strand of NZ_FMXB01000014.1, from coordinate 13,042 downwards.
CATCAAATTAAAACCATTCCACCTAATAAAAATAACGTTCATCATTAACCAATATTAAAAATTGCAAAAATAATATAAGCAAACAAAATTAAAATATATAACATTAATAAATTATCAAAAAGGGTAAATCATGACGAAAAAACCTGTTGTTGCAATTACAAGACCTGCTGACAGAGCTAAAAAAGCTTGTGAAATTGTAGAAAACTTAGGTGGAAGTGCAGTGCTTGCACCGACATTGGATTTAAAGCCTGTAAATACCGATTCATTAAAAGAACTGGTTAAAAACAAGGATTCACTGGACTGGATTGTCTTCACCTCTCCAACAACCATTGATTCCTTCAACAAATTCTACCCTGATTTCTTTAATGAACTGGAATGTAAAGTTGCCGTTATCGGAAATAAGACAGGTTCCTTGCTAAAAAAAGAGGGAATCGAACCTGATTTGATGCCTGATGACTTTACCGCCGAAGGCCTTCTTGAGGAGTTCAAGAAAAGAAACATTACAAGAAAAGTAATTGGCATTCCAAGGACTGCCTCTGCAAGGGACACTTTACCTAAAGGATTAGAGGAACTTGGAAACGAAGTGATTCTGGCTGAAGCCTATCAGTCACTCTTTCCGATGGACGATGAAAGCGTGAAGGATTTAATAAATAAAATCGAAAACGGAAAAATCGATGCGATTACTTTTACAAGCCCTCTGACGGTTCACAACTTCTTTAAGATATCCGACGACAATGAAAAAATAGCTGAATTGTTATCAGATAATCTTTTAACCGTTGCAATCGGCCCAATTACTGCCAATGTCCTTGATGAATACAACGTTACCCACATTTACCCTGACACTTACACTGTTCCCGATATGATGGAACTACTATTCAATAGCTGGAGAGATTCTAATGGAGGATAAGATAAGCATAATCCTGCCAATTTTTAATGTTGGAGACCACCTTAGAGGAGGAATCGACTCTTTAATAAATCAGACAATCGGAAATGAGAACTTGGAAATAATAATGGTCAATGACTGCTCAACGGACGGATCAGATAAAATCATTGACGAATACGCAGAAAAATACGACTGCTGCATTGCAATACATCATGAACAAAACTCTGGAGCGGCATACACGCCAAGAAATACCGGAATTGAAGCGTGCACCGGCGATTACATCATGTTTTTAGACCCGGACGACAGATACACTCCGGATTCCTGTGAAACCTTATACAATGCGGTCAAGGAAAACGATGCGGACATGGCCTTTGCAAGGTTCAGAAGAATATTCGAATACGGAGGATACGTCCAGAAGTCCTATTCACCGTATGAGGACGATTTGGAGCATGCCTATCCCGATGAGACCTTTGAAAACCCGAATTTCTTAAATGTATCTGACTTTGTATGGGACAACTTCATCGAAAGGATTCTCTACGGTAAAGACCTGGAAGTGACCTATAAAAGGGACGGTCCGATTGACAGAATCATAATCGACAATATAGAACAGGAACCTGATTTATTGAAAATGGCTCCTTCAGTATGGAGTAAAATCTATAAAAGAGAATTAATCATGGATAATAACATCCGTTTTCAGCCTTTCATTTCAGGTGACGACATGGCATTTACCCTGGAAGCCCTCCTAAACGCAAAGGGAATCGTTTATCTAAACAATTTCATGTGCTACGATTACTACATTAGGGATCTGCCTGACGACAAGTCAATTACCAATACCGTCAACGTCAGGCTGCTTGATGAATTAATGGAATCCTACATTTACTGCAGAAAGAAAACCGAAGGCTTTTCAAAGGATGTCAAGAACGTTTCGGTCAATCCCCATCTCCTGCACTGGATGAATACATGGAAGCATTCGCCGTTTACCAAGGATGAAAACAGGCTGCTTTTAAGCAAAGTAAACAAGCTTAAAAAGATTCACCAGACCGATATGAAAACAAAGATGCTTTTGTCTTCAATGACAACTGCACTGGAAACTGCAATTTACACTTCAAAGGCGTGATACTAATGGAATTTGATTATGTTATAGTTGGAGCAGGTCTTTCAGGCCTTACCTTAGCCGAAAGGATTGCCAATGAACTGGATGAAAAGGTACTTATAATCGAAAAAAGAGACCACATAGGCGGAAACGTTTATGATTACTATCAAAATGATATTCTAATTCAAAAATACGGACCGCACATCTTCCACACAAAAGAAAAGAAAGTTTACGATTACCTCTCACAGTTTACCGAATGGATCGACTATGAGCACAGGGTCTTAAGCTGCGTTGACGGAAAGCTCGTCCCTATGCCAATCTGTATTGATACTTTAAATGCATTATATGATTTGGATTTGGATGAAAACTCCATGCAGGAATGGATTGACGAGCACAAGGAAGACATTAAAGAGATTAAGTCATCTGAAGACGTCGTTTTAGCAAATGCCGGAAGGGACATTTACAATAAATTGTTTAAAAACTACACTGAAAAGCAGTGGGGAACATCAGCGGCCAACCTAAGCTCTGACGTTATATCAAGGATTCCCTTCAGGTTCAATCATGACGACAGGTATTTTGAAGACGCCTATCAGGGAATGCCCAAAGACGGATTTACAAAAATGTGCGAGCGCATGATCGAATCGGACAATATCCATGTCGGGCTCAAGTCAGACTATAAAGACTACATCGATAGAATCAAATACGATAAGAAATTAATCTACACCGGTCCTATCGATTACTTTTACGATTACAAGTATGGAGAGCTCTTATACAGATGCCTGAACTTTGTCTGGGAAATCGTTGATGAGGATTCCTATCAGGAAGTTGCAGTCGTCAACTATCCGAATGACCCGTACTTTACGCGCATTACCGAGTTTAAAAAGCTCACCTCACAAAAGATTGACGGCAAAACCGCTATCATGCGTGAATATCCCGGTTTTAACGGTGAGAAATGTTATCCTTATCCTACACAGGAATATCTGGATAAGTTTAAATTATACGAAGCAGAAATGGAAAAAGAGGAAAACGTTATCTTTGCAGGCCGTCTGGCCAAATACAAATACTATAATATGGATTTGGTTGTAAAGGACGCACTGGAAATATTTGAAAAGGAGATTAAATAATGATTACTATATGGCCACAATATTTAGATAAGGACCTGAGTTTATCCCAGGGAAGAAAAGTATCAAAGGAAATTGCCGTTTCAAGCCCTACGCTATCCGAAATCGAAAGAGCCTTAAAAAGACTGGGCTTTACATACACTCTCGATAAGGAAAGAGCGTATCCTGGCAAATGGTATGAGAAATCAGGCCGTGCCCTTGTGGAGTATGAAGGCACAAAGCTTGAGCTTCTAAAAGAGGTCAGCTTGAAGATTGCTGAAATCAGGAAATGATTGAAATGGAAATTCCTGAGCTGATGCAAAAGCAGTACAGGCAGGCAAAAGAGCTGATTGAAAATTCTAAAAGCATTAAAGTATATTCACACATCGACTGTGACGGAATCTGTTCTGGAGCAATCCTTTCAACGATTCTTGATCGATTAAGCAAGCCCCATGAAATCGAATTCGTCAACTTGGACGTTTTAGACAACATTGAATTAAATCATGAACTGACGATTTTTTCCGATTTGGGTTCAGGCCAGTTGATTGATACCAAAGCCACTGAAAACAACAGCATTCTGATTTTAGACCATCATCCTCCCTTAAGAGACTTAGATTATAAAGACGACAAGGACTACACTTACCTTGAAATCAATCCGATTCATCACGGCATCGACGGGTCATATTACGTATGCGGCGGAGGTTTGTGCTATTTTCTTGCAAAAGAATTTGGATATAGTGATTTAAGCTGGATTGGGGTTTTATCAGCAATCGGAGACATGCAGAACACAAGCACGGGACACTTTGAAGGATTGAACAGAATCATTCAGGATGACGCAATAAACGAAGGCTATTTGGAATTAATCGAAAATGACTTAAACATTTACGGGCGAAACACCAGGGAACTCTTCATCGCGTTATCATACTTCAGCGACGTCAAGCTGCCGATTACAAACAACCAGAATGAGGCAAAGGCCCTTCTTGATGAACTGGGCATTGACTCAACTCTTGAAAGGGTAAGCCCTGAAGAAAAGGACGTTTTGGAAAAAATCGGAATTTTATGTGAGGAATCCAAAAACTATACCTTAACAAGACAGGACAGGGCAATATTGAACGGCGAAATTGACGCAATCAGAAAGGCTCAGGCACTGCCGAGCTATCTGGACAAGGACGAATTCATGATTTTATACCAGATTCAGCAGAGAATCAGAAGAAAAACCTTATCCGAATTAACGGACGCTGAAAAGGGAAAGCTTTACAACGCCTTGAACAGGATGATTTTAAACGAGGTTCCTCCAAGGTATCACGAGCACATTCCAAAAATACTAATCGGTGACTCATATACGTTCCTGATGGAAGATCCTGCGAGCTTTTTAAGGGACGGTTCCGAGTTTTCAACGGCGATGAACGCATGCGGAAGAAACCATGAGGAAAGAATTGCCATGGAAGTATTGAAAGGCGACCGTGACTGGGCGCTCGTTGAGCTTGAGGAAATAAGCAGAAGGCACCGCTACAACCTCGCAACCTCAATGGAGAAAGTTGCAGACGGAAACAACATCATAGAGCTTGAAAACCTCCAGTACTTTGACGGAACGGGCATAAAACCTGAAATAGTCGGAACCATTACCGGAATGATTTTAGGATTCTGCAACTGGAGAAAGCCGATTATCGGATTTACACAGATTGAGGACTCAGACGGGCTTAAGGTGTCTTTAAGATGTTCACGTTTCCTTTCTTATGACGGAATTCACTTCGGAAAGATTATCCGGGAAGTTTCAGGTGAAGTCGGAGGAAGCGGAGGGGGACACGCCATGGCATGCGGCGCATACATACCTCTTGCAAAAAAGGATGAGTTTATCCAAAAGTTTAATATATCATTAAATGGAAAAATATCAATGTAAATTTATAAATTTATCAAAATAATTTTAGAGAGATGAATGATATGAAAGCTTTTAAAAAAAGAGGTGCCCTGACTCACTTTCAAATTCTCAGTGAAATCTCAAAAAATGACCCTCATCTTAAACAGAAAGATTTGGCTCAGACTTTAGGAATCACAATACAGGCTGTTTCAGAAAATATCAAAACTTTAATCGAGTTAGGCTATATCACTTCAAAAGACGGTAGATCACCGTATAAGATTACCCAAGCGGGTATTGACAAAGTCAAAAGGGATGCGATAAGCTTAAGAAAATATTCAGATTCCGTTCTGGAGACCATGAATCATTACAAGACAATTTGGCCGGCAATAGCTGGTGAAGACTTGAAAAAGGATGATGATGTCGGTCTTTACATGGAAGACGGTATTTTATACGCACACAAAAAAGAAGAAAACGCAACAGGCATTGTTTTGGAGGATGCCGAAAGCGGATATGACGTTGCATTGACCAATCTCACCGGTCTGATTGACATGACTGTCGGAGAGGCCACGGTCATTAACCTGCCGACCATCAAGGAAGGCGGATCCAAAGTGGCTGATTTCGCACTGATTAAGGACGTCTATGAAAACGGCACTAAAAGCGGAGCGAAAATCGACAAGATAGCTGTTGCAGGTACAATTTCAAGAGTCATTGCAGATAAGCTCGGCTTGACCGTTGACATTGAATTTGCAGCTCCTCAGGCAACCGCAAATGCCGCAAGAAAAGGATTGAATGTCCTTGCATTGTGCGTCGGAGACATGACAAAGTCATTCGTTCGCGAGCTTGAAGCCGAAAAAATCAAATACAACATTATAGATGGAAGAAAATAATCATTTTTCTCTCATCATTTTAAGCAGTGCGGCGGCGATTTCAATGCAGTCCATTTTGGATGACTCAACTACGGAAACGTAATCGCTCAAATCATTGTTTTCTATTAAATTTTTAACTTCATCCATTACCTTTTTATTCTTTTTCCTTTCGATTTCAGCGAAAGTGGGAACCTTCTTTTCCTTAATGTATAAATTGTACTTTTTTCTTATCTTGACCAGGTCATGGGATTCGTAGCTGGCCACAATGTTGAAGGCATATCCTGAACTTCCGGCACGTGCTGTGCGCCCGATTCTGTGAATGTAGTCTTCAGGATTCTGGGGAATGTCATAGTTTACGACAACCTCCACTTCGCTTACGTCGATTCCACGGGCTGCAATGTCGCTTGCAACCAGAATATTGATGTTTCCGTTTCTGAACTTGTTCATTACCTTGTCACGAACCTTCTGGGTCATGTCGCCGTGAATGCTGTCCACCTGAAAGCCCTCACGCTTTAAATTCCTGTAGACGAAATCGACTCTGCGCCTCGTATTGCAGAAGATAAGCCATAAGCTGAAATCCCAGTACTCGATTATCTTACACAAGTCATCGATTTTATCTCTGTCATCGCTTTTAAAGTAGAACTGCTTGATTTTGGGGATGGTTTCTTTCGTATCTGAAATCTTGATGAATCGGGGATTTTTCTGATATAACTTAGTTAATTTCTTGATCTCGCCGGGCATCGTAGCCGAATAAAGCAAGGTCTGCCTTTGCTTTGGAGTATACCTTAATATCAGCTCAATGTCTTCACGAAATCCCATGTCAAGCATCTCATCGGCTTCATCTAAAACCACCGTTTCAACGCCGATTAAATCAAGCGTTCCCCTGTTGATGTGGTCTATTACACGGCCCGGGGTTCCGACAACTATATGGACTCCCTTGTTCAGAGCGCGAATCTGTCTTCCTATTGCCTGCCCGCCGTAGACTGCAAGCACCTTTACCTTATCCATATCCTTAGACAGTTTCTTTATCTCTTCGGCGACCTGAACGCACAGCTCCCTTGTCGGACAAAGGACAATGGCCTGAGGTGATGTATCAGGTATGAAAATCTTGTTCAATATCGGTATTGCAAAGGCCAGCGTCTTTCCCGAACCTGTCTGAGCCTGGCCTATAACATCCCTGCCCTTTAAGGTATCAGGAATGGCCTTGCTTTGAATGGGAGTCAGTTCTTTGAAACCCATTTTATCAATGGCTGATTTTATATCCTCATTTATATTTAAATCATCAAAATTCATTAATTAAATATTTGAAAAAATTCATATTTAAAATTTTAAATATCACCAAAACAAATATAATAATTACTTAATGGAGATATTTTTATGGATAAGTCATCACTTGAAAACATGGTTAATGAGATAAATACCGAAGAATTAATTAAAGAAAAACTTGAAGCCAAGATTTCAGCTGAAATAGACAGAAGAATCGAATCTGGCAACTATGACGATTACATCAACCGTGAAGTTGAGCGAAGAATGCGCAGCGACGAAGTGAAAAAAATCATTCAAAAACAGGTTGAAGACCAGATTAAAGTCAAGCTGGCTGAAGAGATGGCCGAGCAGGTAATTGAAGACGTTGACGAGATTCTATACACCCGTGAAGATGGCGAAACCATTAACGAACGTGGAATCGACATCGGACTTGCCCAGGGACGCCAGGAAGGCATTGAAATAGGCCTGAAGCAGGGCATCGAACAGGGAAAAAAGGAAGGAATCGAAATCGGCCGTGAAGCAGGATATGAAAAAGGACTTAAGGAAGCCGGAGAAGTCTCATATCAGAAGGGTCTTGAGGACGGAAGAAAACAGGGCCTTGAGAGAGTTGCAAGAACCATGTACAAGGACAATTATCCTTTAGATGAAATTACCAAGCTGACCGGACTTATCCTGAAGAGACCATCAAGAAAATAAGGATAAAACATGATGGAAAACAAGTCAATTATCTTAAAGGAATACTCTCACAAAATACATCCTTCCATTAAAGGTATTCAAATAATTGAAGGAAAAAACAATTTCCCAATTAGCTGGTTAAACATGCAGGGATATTGTGAATACCAGATATCTCCAAAGTATAAAAGGCATAAAAACTCAATCTACCGGTGCAATGCTTGAGGGAACCGAGGTTCACGAAAGGCTTGAAAGAGATTTCAGAAAGGATTCAACGCCTGCAAGCTTCGATGAAGTTGTTGAAATGTCAAAGTCAGAAGCCACACTCACCAGGGAATGCTTTGTAATGTCTCAAAAATACGGAATTAGAGGATTTATCGATGAAATATGGATGACGCCTGATGAAATTGTGATTATAGATGACAAACCTGGCACAAAAGCCTATCCATCAACGATTAATCAGGTAAGGGCATACTCTCTTGCATTCAAGGACATGACAATGGATAAAAGAAAGATTAAATGCTGTCTGCGGGAGAGGGGAACGGACAACATTTTCTGGATTGAAGAATTCGATGAAAACACAGAAAAGGAAATCATATTCACGATTAAAAGAATGCATTCACTGATTGATGGCATAAAGCCTTTCATGGCCACCAAAAACCCCAACAAATGCAGATCCTGCAGATATAAAAGTTTATGCAAAAAATCAAAGCTTTAGCGGTGCTAATTATGAAAGATGAAAATACAAAGGAAAGAGAAGAACATATTATCGAGCTGGTCTCATCATTCTGTGATGATAATTTAAATGATGAATATAAGGAATTATGCATCAAGCTGGTTAAAAAACTTGCAAGAAAGCATGATGTACCTTTCAAAAGGGGAAAAGTGGAAATCTGGGCAAGTGCTATAGTATATGCAATCGGTCAAATCAATTTCCTTTTTGACAAGTCATTCGAGCCATATAAAACTCCCGATGACATCTGCAGCTATTTCAACACCAAGAAGTCAACCGTTTCAAACAAAGCACATGATATTAGGGAAATGTGTGATTTAGGACATTTCGATGAGGAGTTTTCAACCTGTGATACCATGGAAAGCCTGCCTACATTCACATTTGATGAAAACGGTTTCATGGTTGCCCATACCCCGATGGATGACTATTTGGATGAAGCCTATGAATTGTTTGATGATGGAAAAATCGATGAAGCCATCTCAATGCTGGATGATATTGATAAGGACAATCATGAATATGAAAAAGCATTATTCTTCAAATCCTTCTTCCTAAATGCCTCTGGGACTAAAGATAAATCTTCAGAAGCATTCAATGCCTTTTTGTCTGAATTTAATGAAAATGTGGACATAAAAAGCATAGTAAATGGAGAAATTGATGAGAATAATCCGGAAGAGCTGTTTCAGGAAGCTTTATTCCATAATAATATCGGCAATTATGATAAGGCTATTCACTACTATGATTTATATTTGAAAATTTTGCCTAATCAAACTGAAGTATTGAATAAAAAAGCCAACGTTTTAATTGAATTAAAAGAATATAAAGAAGCATTAGATGTCATTGATAAAGCATTGAAAATTGATTCGAAAAATGATGAATTATGGACTACAAAAGGCATTACTTTATATCAATTACATAAAAATAAAAAATCAATGAAATGTTTAGATAAAGCATTAAAGATTAATCCAAATAATAGTACCGCATTGTCACAAAAAGGAATAATCTATTTTGAAAGAAATCAGTATAAAAGTGCAATTAAATGCTATGATAAAGCTATTGAGATTGATCCTGAAGAAATAATCCTATATACTAATTTAGCAAATATGTATATGGATTTAGATGATAATGAAAAAGTGGAAAAATGTTTCAGTGAAGCTGAAAAGATAAATCCCAAAGACATAGGACTATTATGTGAAAAAGGAGAATATTTCTTAATGGAAGAAAGATTCGAAGAGGCCATTGAATGTTATGATAAATGCCTGGAAATAGATAGTAAAAATGTAGATGCATTATTGCATAAATCAATGGCTCTGGCACAGCTTGACAGAGAGGACGATTTTGAAGAGTGCATGGCTAAAATAATGATGATTAATCCCCTTTTATTAGCAGATTTGGAAGAAGAATTCAGATAGCTCTATTCAATCCCAGATAGAGCTTGTTTTTCTTATACATCTTATCCAAGATTTCATTCCATTCCTCGACGCTGATTCTTCCCTTATTCGGAATTAAAGAGTCAAGTGAAGCCTCATTGAGATTTAAGATATCGGATAAAATGTGGGCTAGGGTTCTTCCGGTAAGTGACAGTTCATAAGGATCATAACCTGTAACCATCAATACCCAGACGTTATCCTTTGATGAGCTGTTATATACCTTTTTGAGGGTATCGTACCAGTGGGTAATTTTGTTTTCACCGTCGCCGATATCCCCGTCGCCTACTGAAATGTAATAGCCCTCTTCTGTAAAATCGATGGTTTTTATGGCATCGTCTATTTTTGAGTTAAGTTCCGGTGAACCTATTTCCAAATCGAACTCGTTGTTGGTAATGTAGTCTCTGATGTAGTTTTCAACTTCCTTCCTGTTTTTAAAGTAACCTAGAGGCTCAAGCCTGTCAGGGTCCCTGTCACACAAATCGTATATCAAATCTTCGTCAACATCATAGATTTCATAACCGTCCAGCTTGTGTGACTGGTAGGGCTTGAAGTCAAGGCAGTAGTTTTCCAAATCGTCCTTGTTTAAATACCATAAAACTTGAACTCTTTTAATCATTTTAATCAGCTATTCAATTTCGTTTACAACGATTGTCTTGGTAAACAACCCTAAAATCCTGTCTTTGCGTCCTAAAATTCTGCCTATAGCCCAGTCAAAGATTACCGGGAACCAGAAAACCTTGGTCAGGTTTCTGATTATGGCCTGAATCCATGAAATTCTATTACCGTTTCTGGAAATGACACGCAGATACATTAAAGCCTTTCCGACGGTAGCTCCTTTCATCTTTTCAAGACATATGAAATAGATTAAACCTAAAACAGGAACAACAAATGGGAAATACATATAAACCGAATAGTAATTGTTCGGATTTACGAATAAAGATAACAGATAAGAAATAATCCACATGAATGCGGATACGACAAAGAAATCTATAACATATGCAATTACCCTTCTTGTAAATACAGTCGCCATTTTTTAACACCTCAACAAACTCTAGGAACTGGATCGGCAATAGGAGCCTCTAAAATACGTTCTCCGCCGATTGGAGTATTGACAATAACATACTCTCCCTCAACAACCTCGCCAATGATGGCTGCATTTTCACCATACTTTTCGCCTTTGATTGCTTCAAGGACTTCTTCGGCCTTGTCGGCCTTTACGCCCATTACAACCTTTCCTTCATTGGCCACTTCAAACGGATCGATGCCCAGCATTTCAGAAACCGCATGCACTTCCTCCCTTATTGGAATTGCGTCCTGTTCGAGAACGATTCCGTTTCCGGATTTGGAAGCCATTTCATTAATTGCGTTGGCAAAACCACCACGAGTAGGGTCTTTCATGGCCGTAACTCCGCCGACATCCAATGCCTTTTTGATTATGTTCCACATCGGAGCCACATCAGACTTCAAGTCGGTATCGAAGCCGAAGCCTTCCCTGAAAGACATAAGGCTCATTCCATGGTCGCCCAAGCTACCAGTAACAATGATTTTATCCCCAACTTCAAGGGTAGAATCCCGGATTACCTCACCTTTTTTGGCTATTCCGATACCTGTCGTGACCATGACAATGCCTTCAAGCTTGTCCTGAGGCATTACCTTTGTATCGCCGGTAATTACTGCAACGTCAACTTCCTCGCAGGTTTCATTTAAGGATTTCATTATCCTGTCCAAATCTTCTATTGGAAATCCTTCCTGCATGATTATTGCGTTTGAAATAGCCAGCGGCTTTGCGCCCATAACAGAAACGTCATTTATCGTTCCTGCTGCTGAAATTCTACCGATATCTCCACCGGGGAAGAATAAAGGATCAATCGTATGACCGTCTGTAGTCATAACAATTTCATAATCGCCAATAGGAATAGATGCACCGTCATCTAAAGCATCTAAACTGATTCCGCCATTAACGCTCTTTTTTGTAATGTTGTCCAATACTGTGGAGGCAATCAGATTAGCCATTACCTCTCCACCAGCACCATGATTCATATTTATTTTATCGTCTGACATTATATCCCTTATTAGAATAATATATTAAAACAAGTATATTAAATTAGTTATCAAAGATTCAATCAACAACTAAAAATAATGAATGAACACTTACCGGCAAATCTTTACTGTCAATGATATCGCAATCCAAATCTTTAATTTTTTGAAAAGTTTCCGGATTGAACTCCTCTTCACCAGTCTGGACAATGATTTGAATGTGGTCTAAAGGTTCTTCCGGATCTATAAATAATTCCAGAACACAATCGAAATCAGGAAAATACTTTTCAATCATTGGCTTGACGGTGATTAAACCTTCAACCAAACCTTCATGGATATTACAAAAATCGTAGATTTCTTTAGGATTAGGTATTTCATATAAATTATACAATTGATTGAACTTTTCTTTTTGCATATTAATACGGCTCCAATGGTTAATTAATTAAAGGTCTTTTTTCAGTGATGAGTAAAAAAATAAAAAGAATTAATTAAAAAATAGAATATAAAGGATTTTTAATTAATTTATTAGTTGAATCAATGATTTCAGTAGCCAAATCTTTAGATTCAACAACAGTTTTCTTATCAAAATTACCTTTATAATCGGCATGGATTCTATTTAAACGTAATGCATTTAGTTTAAAACCTAATTTTTGTTCTTCAACAAAATTAGAATTTTCTAAATGTTCTATTAGAACAGAATGTGCATTTGAGAAAGGAAGATGCCTATGAGTAGTTTTCCTATAATAATATCGAAGCAAACCAAAACAGGAATAATAATATCTGCCTGAAGCAGACCTTTGATATTCTTCCTCTTCAGAATAATCTTTCAAATGGTCTGCAACATTTTGAACCTCCCCGACCTTTTAGAGGTCGGGGATTCGCAAACCTAAAAACATATCAATGTTTTTTAGGGTATTTTACTGCACCGTAGTCCCTACGGCCATTTCTAATCCTTTTTTAAGGATGTTTTTTGAAGCATTAACATCACGATCATGATGAGCATTGCAATGTGGACAGTCCCATTCCCGTATTCCAATATTTCCTATTCCTGCTATGTTTTCGTTTTTCTCACCGCATTCGCTGCAGATTTGTGTAGATGGAAAATAT